>CAYRAL010000020.1:0-2071 GCA_964422235.1 uncultured Candidatus Epulonipiscium sp.
CTTAATATTAGTCATAGCCATGATGGGATATTTAGTGACACCTACAATGGCATCAGAAATCTTGCCAGAAACTAAAGAAGTGTACATATTAAACATAAGCCCAGAAATTATAGAAGGAAGAACATTTGTGCCAGTAAAGTTAGTAGCACAAGAATTAAATGCTAAAGTAGAGTGGTTACAAGAATCTAAAACGATTATTCTAACAAGAGAATATGTAAGAACAGAGTTAAAAGCAGGGGAATACGCCATTGGAAGTAGCGGAGAAACTTTAGTATCCTTTGACATGATAGCTCAAAAATTTAATCTTGAAGTATTCTATGATGAAGCAGCTAAAGAAATAAAATTAGTACCATTAGTTTCGCCAATAGCCAAAATTAAACTGACAGGTGGTCCTTATATCGAAGGTAGAACTATCCCGGTCCTTAACGAGAGCTACTCACCAGGTGGTGAGTTAATTATAGATAGTCTTTGGGAAATAAGTGGTCATAATCAATCTATCCAAACAAAAGATTTAAATAAGATTAGCAAAACCCTCATAGCAGGTAGCTATAATATAAAATTAAAAGTTAAAAACTCACAAAAGGTATGGAGTGAGTGGACTGAGCAAACGATTATAATTGAGCCACATCCTAAACCAGTCATTACTTCTTTCGCTGCTATTGAACTAGAGTTAGACCAAGGAGAGAGACTATCCTTTAAATACAACACAGAAGTAGCACCAGGCAATCATATTGTTGAGTCAAAATGGACATATCAAAAAGAGGGACATCCTCAGCCAACTATTGGAGAGCCAAGAGCATTCTTTGAAGAAGGTACATATACAATTAGCTTAGAAGTAAAAGATGATGAAGGTTACTGGAGCCTTCCAGCAACCACTCAAGTATATATTACAGATCGAGTTGTAAAAACAGAGCTTCAGTTTAAGTTAGAGAACACAAGACACGGTGATACACTAGAGAATTTTAGCCAATATAACTTTCAAAACTATGAAGCAGTTGAAGACTTTATTGTTAGGCGAGGAGGTCCTACTCTTCTATTTAGCAATTCACCAGAAACAGTCCTTAGCAAGGGTGTTTTGTATGCCGATAAGGTAGTAGGTGATACAAGAGTTTTATATCACCATCGTAACGGAATGCAAAATAGCTCTCAAAACACTAGGCTAGTGATTACTGTAGAAAACAAAGGAAACGAACCTGTAACCATTACCCAAACAAAAAAGAGCAATGGCGGGCCATCAGCAGATATATTACATTTAGGCCAAATCGTAACAAGAAGATATTTCAATTCAAATCTAGGGGACAAGATTATATTACAAGCAAATGAGAAAAAATATTTATATGATACAGGTAAAACAATATGGCCAGATTATGAATCTTTTTCAGGTGTTTTAGAGTTTAATTCAGATAAGATTATTACAGTAACAGTTGCTGCAGTAGATCGAAGCTTCCAACTAAAGGATTTAGAAAGCCTACAAGTAGTTCCTAGAGATGGCATACATACCAGAGGAACTTTCCCAGAGGCTAACAAATATTATAGCATCTCTATCCCAGGAGATAAGCCAAGTAAGATTATGCTTGGTCAAGAAGGGGATCATATGGATAGTTGGATTGATGGATACGACGCACTGACTAATACTGCAGAGAAAAACAAAGGTAATTATGGTGTCATATATGAACTCAATTTAAATGCTGATGAAGAGACTGGAATATTATTTAATCCACGGGGCACCTCTTTTAAAGGGGCTTATAGATGGGAAAATGCTCAAGTTTCCTTGGCACCCATCTATGGCATGTTTAGAGGATCCCAACAATCATCAGTAGCAGGTGTCGTTGATCAAAAATCAAATAAAAAGTTATTTTATACCTTGTCAAACGGATCATCAGGACCAGTGCTTTTTAATTTTATTCCAGAGAGTTTTTGGTCTGACCACAAAATCAAAAAGTAAAAGGATTAAAAGGAAACATTTTTATAGTATGATACGTCTAAATTAGTATAGACTATAAACAAATTAGATGAGGAGAGATACTATGAAAATTGAATTGCAAGTTAAATTCGTGAAAAGATTACATGG
>CAYRAL010000020.1:2081-5191 GCA_964422235.1 uncultured Candidatus Epulonipiscium sp.
TTAATAAAAAAAATAATGATAGGAATTCTATGCACGACAATGTTACTAGCAAGCAGTCTTATATTTGCAGATGGGACAAAACAAGAGGTGGATAACTTTTTAATTGGATCATTTACAGGGACTGTTAAAGAAATTAATGACCGTGAAGATGATTCCCAGTTTATTTCACTAGAAACCAAAGATGACCTGCCAATTAATATGATCGTATCTAAGGATACTTATATTGTTGAGAATAAGGAGATTATAGTAGGAGGCACGGTGACTGGTTATTATAATGCTAATGCCCCAATGATTATGATTTATCCGCCACAATACAATCCATTTGCAGTTGTTGTTGAAAGTGACAATCAACAGGTAAAAATAGATATATTTAATAAGGATTTAGTAAGCTCTGATCAAATGCTCAAGCTAAATATTTCAGAGGATACACAAATTGTTCAAAGGGATGGGACAAAGTTTGCCGGCAATATTGAAGATAAAAAGCTTGCAGTTATATACACCTTTTCTACAAAAAGTATTCCAGCACAAACAACGCCAAGTAAAGTCATTGTGCTGTCTGATATTAGTAAAGAAGAGGAATTTCACCAAAAAGATCTTGGTGAAATGGATATAATCGTTAGTAATAAAAGAATAAATGCTTCAAAGGCATATGGTAATCACAAGGGCATTGTAATGGTTCCCCTAAGGGCGATTGCGGAATCACTTGGATTCCAAGTTGTTTGGGAAGATAAAGATCATCCTATTATGGTAGGAGAAGATGTGTCTATAACAATAGGGGTCATTCCTAATAATTTAGAAGCAGCAGCAGAGTTTTCAGGGGCTACAAGCTATGTTCCTTTAAACTTTTTTAAAAAAGTATTAGGCATGAATAACGCTTATGTATTTGAAGGACAAATCGTTATTGATAATGAGGAAGAAATGCATTAAGATTTAAAATGCCCAAGAAATATTAACTTATTTCTTGGGCATTTTTGCCTATTAATAAAGTTAGATGCTATAATAAAAATAGAATGAAGCATAGGAGGCATAAGGTGAAAAAGCTAATGATGGAAAAACTAATAATAGAAGATATAGAAATAAATATAAGAAGGAAAAAAATCAAAAACATTAACCTGTCAGTCCACCCACCTGATGGAGATGTACGTATTTCAGCCCCTTTGAAAACCACAGATAAAGCCATTAAAGCATTTGTCATATCTAAGCTCCCATGGATAAAAAAACATCAAAAAAGATTTAAATACCAAGAAAAAACAATAGACAATCAATATGTATCTGGAGAAAGTCTTCTTTTTTTTGGAGAAGAGTACAAGATTAACATCATTTACATGGATAAAAATCCAGCCAAAGTTGAGCTTAGAGATAGCAGTTATATAGACCTATATGTAAAAGAAGAAATGACCAAAGAACAAAGGGCGAAGACAATAAAAGAGTGGAGACGGAAAGAATTAAAACGAAGGATTCCATCACTAATTGCAAAGTGGGAAGAAATCATGGGTGTTGAAGTAGAAGAGTTTGGTGTCAAACAAATGAAAACAAGATGGGGGACTTGTAATGTTATAGCTAGAAGAATTTGGATTAACCTAGAACTAGCTAAAAAGTCCCCTGCTTGTTTAGAATATATTGTAGTACATGAAATGGTACACTTACTAGAGCCTAGCCATAATAAAAAATTTCAAGCTTATATGGATCGTTTTTTACCTAACTGGAAAACAACAAAGGCTCAGCTCAATGCTTAATTAGAGCACAACATTGGAGATATATTATAGCCTTTTGAAATCAAAGCTGCCTTAATGGATTCAATATGTTCAAAGTTCTTTGTTTCTAAAACAAGACGTAGATAACAACCATTGATATCAGAAGATTCACTAGAGCGCTCATGAAGAACAGAAACCACATTAGCCCCTAAATTTGCGATAATTGTGGAAACATCCTTTAACTGTCCTGGCTTATCCAAAAGCTCAATATTAACAGAGAATGTACGGCCAGACGTCATGAGTCCACGGTGAATGACTCTGGATAAAATAGTCACATCAATATTACCGCCAGAAACAAGGCAAACAACTTTCTTTCCCTTTATTGGCACTTTGTTAAACATTGCAGCTGCTACTGCAACAGCACCAGCACCCTCAGCAATCAATTTGCGTTGTTCAATTAAAGTTAAAATAGCAGTAGAGATTTCATCATCTGTAACCGTTACAATATCATCTACATATTTATTGCACATATCAAAAGTAAGTTTGCCTGGTTCTTTAACGGCAATACCATCAGCAATAGTAGATACACTATCTAGGGCATGAAGCTTATTATCCTTTATAGAATCAAACATACTAGATGCTCCGCTGGCCTGAACCCCGTATACTTTAATATTAGGATTTAAAGACTTCAGTGCAAAAGCAATGCCAGAAATAAGACCACCACCACCGATAGGCACAATAACCGCATCAATATTTGGCAGTTGATCTAATAGTTCAAGGCCTATTGTACCTTGCCCGGCAATAACATGAGGATCATCAAAAGGATGAATAAAAGTATATCCCTTTTCATCTTTGAGCCTAACTGCTTCTGCGAAAGCGTCATCATAGCAACCTTTCACTAAGTTAATGTCAGCACCGTAAGCTTTTGTTGCCTCTACTTTAGAAATAGGGGCACCATCAGGTAGACAAATTAAAGATTTAATGCCAGCTTTTTGGGCTGCTAAAGCAACACCTTGGGCATGATTCCCAGCAGAACAAGCAATAACACCATGGGATTTCTCCTCATCACTGAGCTGAGAAATCTTATAATAAGAACCACGTATTTTAAATGACCCTGTAATCTGTAAGTTTTCAGTTTTAAGATAAATCTCGCTTTCAGGATTGATGTCTGCTGCATGAATTAAGTCTGTTGGTCTAATAACATCTTTTAAAACAAAAGATGCATGATAAATTTGGTCTAAGGTTAACATAAATTCCCTCCATTTTCTCAAATAAAAAAGCCCTCGTCTCTATAGCTATAGAGACGGGAGCTTATAAGTTTCCCGCGGTACCACTCTAAATTGCCGCTTATAGCGGCCACTTAATGTACATCTAATAATGTACTCTCCTTTGACGGTGAGAAACCGGACAATCTTA
>CAYRAL010000020.1:5242-11610 GCA_964422235.1 uncultured Candidatus Epulonipiscium sp.
GGTTATTATACTGCCTTTCAGCATTTGGCAGTTCTCTGTAAAAAGATTTCCTAAACTGTGTCCCCGTCATAGCATTTCATTCTTTTTAATATTATACTTCTTATTTTGATAAACATCAAGTATAAATTATATAATTAATTATATATATAGAGAGTTGGATACTTGTTGACGGACACAAGGTATTGTATAATAGGGTGACATTGAGACATACACTAGGAGCCTACATAAGGGGGAACATATGGAAGCATTAAAATGGATTTGGGGTTATTTTAAAAGCTACAAAATAAAGTATGGATTATCTATATTACTTGTCCTCATAGCATCAATTATTAGTCTAATTAATCCAATATTAAGTGGACAAATTGTAGATAAGGTCCTAGTAGAAGGTGAAACAGGGTATTTAATCCCCATATTACTATTAATGATTGGAATTGTTATATTAAAGAATATTATTGAATATTGCTACAAGATAAGCTTTGAACATATATCACAAAATATATTACTGACTATCAGAAAAGACATATTTGAGAAGTTATTAGAACTAGACGTAGACTTTTATAAGAATACAAAAACAGGGGATTTAATGGCTAGAATGACAGGAGATACAGATACTCTTAGACATTTTATAGCATGGGCGGTTTATAATTTCATATTGAATATTGGTATTTTTATTTTTGCAATTGTTTATCTGTATTTTGTAAATCCCATATTAACATTAGCCATGGTTATAGTATGCCCCTTAATTGCAGTCCTAACGGTAAAAATGAGTAAGGAGATTGCTCCTACATTTCACAAGGTGCGTGAGGCTTATTCAAAACTAAATTCAGTTGTACAAGAAAATATCAGTGGAAACCGAATTGTTAAGGCATTCTCTAGAGAGCAATATGAAATAGAAAAATTTAATATACAAAATGAATTGTACAAACAAACCAACATGGACACCATTCAGGTTACCCAAAAGTACTTACCAACTTTAGACTTTTTAACTAATTTATTAACGGTTATTATGTTATTTGTGGGAGGCTTACTGGTTATTTATGAGCAGCTATCATTTGGAGATTTAATGGTCTTTAATGGGATGCTTTGGGCGCTTAATAATCCTATGCGATCAGCTGGGCATTTAATCAACGACACCCAACGTTTTATTGCATCCACAGCAAAAATTAGAGAGCTTCTTCAAACAGAGACAAAAATTAAAAACATTGAACGATTAGATCCAACAACCCGTATTAAAGGAGACGTTGAGTTCCAAAACGTATTTTTTAGTTATAAAGATACGGATGCTCTGAAAAAGGTGTCATTTAAAGTTAAGGCAGGTCAGACCATCGGAATTGTTGGTCATACAGGATCAGGAAAATCTACATTAATTAATTTGCTAGCACGTTTTTATGAGCCAGGAAGTGGGAAAATATTAATTGATGGTAAAGATATAAAAAGTATTGATATTAAAAAATTAAGACGTAGTGTTGCCATGGCTATGCAAGAGGTATTTCTTTTTTCAGACACCATAAGAGATAACATTAGGTATGGTATTTCTAATGCTTCCTTATCTCAAATACAGCATGTTGCATCTATTGCAGAAGCGGATAGCTTTATTCGAAATATGCCAGATGGCTATGATACCATTGTAGGTGAGCGAGGCGTAGGACTTTCAGGTGGACAAAGGCAACGTATAGCATTGGCTCGTGCATTAATTCAAAATCCATCTATTTTGGTTTTAGATGACACAACCTCAGCCCTAGATATGGAGACGGAAATCAGAATACAGAAAAAGCTAAATGAAAAAATGACAAAGCCTACAACATTTATTATTGCTCATCGTATATCTTCTGTTAAGGAAGCAGATATCATTATTGTTCTTGATAATGGACAGATTATAGAAAGAGGTACACACCAAGAATTATTATAACTAAAAGGTGAATACTGCAAGGTTTTTGAAACCCAATTAGGTGACTTTGATGAATACAATACAGAAAAGAGGGAGGTATAAGATGGCGCGCAATACATTTGGCCAAGATGAGAAGTTAGAACAAGGGTTTAATAAGCACTATATGAAGAGACTACTGGATTATGCTGCTCCCTATAAAAAACCGATTATAAAAACCATGATTTTAATGATTATAGCGAGCTGTAGTAGTCTTTTGGCCCCCTTACTGATTAAAATAGCTTTAGACGATGTGATACCTACAGATAATATAAAAGGACTTGTAATAGTTACACTTATATTTATTATATCCATCGCCCTAACTAGTTTAATTATGCGTCACCGTATGAAAGTTATGGGACGTGTTGGTCAGGATATCCTAGTAGATATGCGTCATGACTTATTTGAGAACCTACAAAGGCTACCCTTTACATATTATGATAGTCGCCCACATGGCAAAATACTCGTTAGAATCGTTAATTATATTAACGCCTTAAGTGATTTGCTAAGTAATGGGATTATTAATCTAGTTGCAGATATTGTAACTGTTCTATTAACCATTGTATTTATGTTTTTATTAGATATAAGGCTTGCCCTTATTAGTTTGATTGGAATCCCATTACTGATGGTTCTGATGTACCCACTTAAAAATGCTCAAAGAAAGGCTTTCCAAAAGCTCAGTACGAAACAATCTAACATGAATGCTTATGTTCACGAGAGTATCCAAGGTATGCTAGTGACACAAGCCTTTGTTCATGAAGAACAAAGTATGGATGTTAATGAGCAAGTTAGTCAAGAATATAGTAGGGCATGGCTTAGAGCTGTTAAAACAACTTTCTTAGTATGGCCTGTTATTGATATAGTATCCACACTGACAGTGTCATTGGTTTATGTGACAGCTATATTTGTGTTTAAACAAAATATAAGTATAGGAATACTGATCGCTTTTATTGGTTACTTATGGCGTTTTTGGGGGCCTATTACCAACATAGGTAACTTCTATAATAGTATCATTAATGCCATGGCTTACTTAGAGCGTATTTTTGAATTAATGGATGAAAAGCCAACAGTAAGTGATGTGGATGATGCAATAGACCTACCTAAGATAAAGGGGCAGGTTGTATTTGAGGATGTACATTTTGCCTATGAAAAAGATAATCCGATTTTAAAAGGGATGAATTTAGAAGCCAAAATAGGGGAACGTATTGCTATCGTTGGACCTACTGGATCAGGGAAAACCACCTTGATTAACTTAGTAAGTCGTTTTTATAACATTGACAAAGGGCATATTTATATTGATGGCTATGATATTAGTCAGGTAACCCTATCATCCCTTAGGAAACAAATGGGGATTATGATGCAAGATTCATTTATATTTTCAGGAACAATCATGGAAAATATTAGATATGGAAAATTAAATGCAACAGATGAAGAAATCATTGAAGCTTCAAAACTAGTTAGAGCTCATGATTTTATTATGAGTCTTGAAGATGGCTACCATACAATTGTTAATGAGCGAGGGGACAGTCTTTCAGTTGGGCAAAGACAACTCATTTCATTTGCAAGAACTATTCTCTCAGATCCCGCTATCCTTATACTAGACGAGGCCACATCTAGTATTGATAGCCAAACAGAAGTATTGCTACAAGAAGGGCTAGAGCGTTTGCTTTCAGGCAGAACATCTTTTGTAATTGCCCATAGGCTTTCAACCATTAAGAATGCAGATAAAATTATTTATATTGAGGATGGTCAAATTACAGAAATGGGAAGTCATAATGAGCTAATAACAGTAGGTGAAGATTACTTTAGATTGTATACAACTCAGCTTGATTTACTAAAAGCTTAAAGTGAAACTTAGTTCAGGTAAAAAAGAGGAACCTTTAATTTAAGGTTCCTCTTTAAATATGGAATAATGCTTATTTTATTGGATTAAAGCGTATAACGATATGTTTGAAATTCATTGCCTTTAAAACTTCTGTCATTAAGTCTTTAGAACGTTGGTCAGCTTCTTTTAAAAAGCCATTTTCTATTAAATTTTCTTGGGTTTTCTGTTTTTCCTCTACCATAAGGTCATAGACATCGGCGATTTTAAGACTATTAAAAAGAGACCCTTTTTCATCATAAACATAAATATCTTCTTCGTTAATGACATTATCAGTAATTGTAGCGTGGTCAATGGTAATATGAACCGTATCAGAATCAGGTGTAGCAATTTCGATATTAGAAAGATCAGAGCCAGCTTTCAGATAGCCTGTATATTTAATCATAAATCTTTTTTCAGTAAAAGGAATAATCATATCCTTATAGGTTGATGATTCTTTATAGGAAGCCACATCTGTATAGTTGTACTCTAAAGTGGATAATTGTAATATTTGCAAGATACTTTCAGATACAGTGCTTGAGAACATTTCTGTGTGAGTTGTAACTTTAATTTAAAAATAGATATAAGTCCCACCTAGGACAAATGTAGCAAGAAAAAGAGAAATTAGTATTACTTTAATTTTTTTCTTCATTAAAACACCTCCAAAGGTAAAAATTAAAAAAGTATGATAGAATATTATTAATAGATATACCTAAAATATAATATAAAAGGAGAAAAATATGCCTATCCAGTCTATTCAAAAAACACGAATTGCCATAGAATCACTGGGAATATATAGAGGATTATTAAAAGATCCAGTGATTAGTAAGCTAAGAATACTATTAGAATATGTAGAAAACAATCCTGATCATCATATAGGTATTCTAAGCACTTATAATGAATTTTACCACACATTAATGGAAGAAGGCAAAGGTTGTTCATTAAAAAACTATATGATCATTAAAATTCTTTTTCAGGATAATATATATGCAAAATTAGTACAAGAGGATGCAAATACCGATCCTAATAACCATATACGTTTAGCAGCAATAGAAGACCTAGGCTCCCTATATGAAATCGCCACCATAACAGCTCAAGATATTAAAGATGCTATTATGAATTCTAAAAGGTCAATGCCAATGATCATGAGCAAGTTTGAAAACCTCCCCCAGTGGGAAGAAAGTAATCAATTAGGCTATCAAGGAGAGTATGATGAGATTATTAAGAAATTCCAAAATAGTATTGGTTGGAAAGAGCAAATTGATGCGTTAGCCCTTTTCCATCGAGAAAATGGAAGTGGAATGTGGGCAGAGTTTAGAGGATTTATATGGGAAGGGGAAACATTGCAAGGAGTGGGTTCTCTGGATCCAATAAGAATGAGTCGTCTAATTGGCTATGAAAAAGAAAGGCAAAAAGTAATTGATAATACCTTAGCTTTTTTAGAAGGGTACCCAGCTAATAATATGCTGTTGTATGGTGGAAGAGGAACGGGAAAATCTTCAACAGTCAAAGCCTTATTAAATGAGTATTATGATAAAGGTCTTAGAATAATAGAAATATCCAAAGAACACTTAGGGACATTTCCTGAAGTTATCCGTACCATTAAAGACTATCCTCAAAAATTTATTTTATTTATTGATGACCTATCTTTTGAGGTTGGAAGCGGAGCATATACATCTCTTAAAGCCGTCTTAGAAGGAGGCCTTGAGACCAGGCCAAGTAATGTGGTAATTTACGCTACATCTAATAGAAAGCATTTAATTAAAGAAAACTTTAGCGACAGGGCAGGATTAATGTCAGGAAATAGTAGCGATGAGGTTAGGGCTGTGGATAGTATGCAGGAAAAGCTTTCATTATCAGACCGGTTTGGAATTACGGTTACCTTTGCAACGCCGGATCAAAAACAGTATCTAGAAATTGTAGAAGGCCTAGCAAACAATAGAAAGCTAAGGATTACAAAAGAAGAACTCTTTCGAAAGGCCATACAGTGGGAGATGTGGTATAACGCCAGATCCCCAAGGACAGCAACGCAGTTTATAGATTGGCTAGTAGCCCAAGAAAATTATAGGCCACAGCCAAACTCATAGACCACGTAAAGACTACAAAGGGAAATTATCCCTAAAAGGAGAAGAAGAATGATGTAACGCAAACTTCTATGGGGTCTTAGCATGCAGACAAAAATAACGATAGATACAGGTAAAATAAAGTAAGCATTAAGCCAGAGTCTGAACTCAGGATGAAGCCACCAAGTACTGAGCTTATTTTGAAGGACATTCATCCCAAAAAAACCTGTTACAAGGGTGGGAATAATAAGGGCAGCACCAATGACAGTAATAGCGTTGGTTCTTTTTTGGGAGGATTCGTGGGCAATTAAAGTGGCGTACTCATTTACTTCAGCGATTTCCGTATCTAGCATACTAATATCATTAGGGATTTTCATCTCTTCCAGGAGTCTTTCATAAAGTTCGATTCCTTGATTATCTGCTGTTACCTCCCTAAAATATAAATGGTTCATAAATAAAATATGATACTCATATAAACTTCTGATTCCCATAACTAACTTAACCTTAGGTAAAATAGCAA
>CAYRAL010000021.1:0-9967 GCA_964422235.1 uncultured Candidatus Epulonipiscium sp.
CGCCGCCTTACCAAGGCGGTGCTCTACCACTGAGCCACGAGAGCGTATTATACAATCTAATAATTTTTAACTCCAATAAGTAGTATATCAGATTGTAATTGTTTTGTCTAGATTGTTTGTCCGAATTAGCAACTTCTTTGTTTTAGTTGGCAATCTCTTCTTCTTGTAGGCCTTCTAATTTTCTCTTTATACGTTGAAGTGCATTATCAATGGATTTTTCAGGGCGCTTTAGTATTTTAGAGATTTCATAGTAACTTTGTCCTTCTATATATAATTTCAAAACACTGCTCTCTAGTTTACTTAGAACAGTTTTAAGTCTTTTTTCCATCATTTTCATTTTTTCTTGTCTAATAAGAAGTTCCTCCGGCCCTTGGGATGGTTCTAATTTTAATAAGTCCATAAAGGTTGTCCGATCATCATCTTCATCAAACATAGGCCTATCTAAGGACACACTGGTGTTTAAAACCATATGTTTTTGCCTGGTAGCTGTTTTTAGAGCTGTACTTATTTGACCTTTTATACAAATAGAAGCAAAGGATCTAAAGGATGCTTTTCTAGTTCTATCATAGTCACTAATAGCCTTGAATAGCCCAATCATTCCTTCTTGTATCAGGTCTTCCCGATCTGCACCTACAAAAAAATTTGTTCTTACATTACTTCTTACAAAGTTTTTATATCGCTGCACAAGAACCTCTGCAGCTTGGGGATAGCCTTTTTTATATACTTCAATTAGTTCTTCATCTTCAAGAGTTTCTAATTGCGTCATTGACATATGTATCATTTGCGTATTTTTCATTTGCATATTTCCCATTGTGACCCCCCTTGAGTTTATCTACCTTCTAGTATATCTTATTTAGGCAATATTGTTAAGCAAATGATTTAAATTCAATTGTTATAGTGGTGCCAATATCTTTTATACTTTCAATACTTATGGTTCCCCCATATTTAGCTACAAGATTTCTAACAATAGAAAGCCCAAGACCTGTACCACCACTCTTTCTACTCCTAGATGTATCGACTGTATAAAATCGTTCAAATATCCTTCCCAAATGCTCCTCATCAATACCGATTCCATTGTCTTTAACAATTAAAGTTATTTTTTTGTTTAAATTTTTTATTTCTACCTTAATAAAACCTTTTGGTTTTCCGTATTTAATCCCATTGTCTACAAGGTTATAGATAATCTCCCAAATATCTTTTTCCACTGCTTGAATATTACCATGTCCTTCTGTATATAATATGATTCTTTTTTTCGCCCGACGTCCCTCAAGAGATTTAATCACATCACTGGCAACTTTATCCAGACTTACCCTTGTCATTTCCAGATCAGTGACTTTAACACTTTCAACTTCTGAGAGATATAGGATATCATTAATAATACTAAGAAGCCTATCGCTTTCTTTAACGATACGCTTTAAGTAGTCATCTTGCTGATGTTTTTTTGTTATAAGGCCCGACGATATCAAATCTGCAAAGCCTTTTATGGATGTTAGAGGACTTTTTAGCTCATGAGATACATTGGCAATAAAGTCTGTTCGCATTTGTTGTGTTTTTTCCATTTGGACAAAATCATAATTTAGCTTTTTAATTAAATAGTCTATGTTATTTAATATAGGTTCTACTTCTTCAAAGGACTTAATCTTAGCCGTATCCCCTGTATCTACTGCCCCTTGATTTTCAAGTAATGTATTAATCTTTACAATGGGTAATACTAGTTTTTCTGAAAGATTGTTGGCAAATTTATTAATAATAATAAACATCAATAGACTGATTGCCATGATAAGGGGGAGCATTGTTTTTAAAAATTCATAAGTGGCAACTAGGGGGTAAGAAAACCTAAGGATAAGGGTTTCATTTATTTTTGTAGCCATGTAAATCGTTTTAACCCCCGTTGTTTCACTGTCCCTAACTTCTTCACCATAACCAGTACGAATGGCACTAGATACTTCTCCTCTATCTAGATGATTTTCCATAGACTGGGCTTTGGCCTCACTATCCCCAAGTACGCTTCCATTTTGATCAATAAGGGTTACTCTAAGATTTTTATCGGTATGAGCTAGGGCGCTAGCATATTCCTGCAAATCTATATTTTGAGGTATTTCGCTAAGTTTGACAGCTTCTGCTGCTATCTTTAAAGATTCTTTTGTATCCCTTAGTCTAGTATTGTAAAACATAGAGAATATAGCTAATACAGTAATTGTCATAATAATCAAAAAGCAAACGGTATATGTAATTTTAATATATCTTTTCATAGTGTCCCCTTTAGCTAGCTACTTAATAAACTTATAGCCATATCCACGAACTGTTTCAATATATTTAGGATTGCCCGCACTATCTGATAATTTTTTTCTTATTGTCTTAATGTGCATATCAACGGTTCTTGTCGTCTCTGCTTCATAACTATAATCCCACGCTTTACTTAGTAAATTTTCCCTTGATAAGACAATTCCGGGATTATTATAAAGATGGGCTAGTAGCTCAAATTCTTTAAAGGTCAATTTTATTTTTTCTCCATTAACACTAACTTCTTTGCTTTCAAAATCTATTCTTAAATCTGAACTGATTTCTATCTTTTCTTCTTTATATCCTCTTCTTAGGGCTGTTTTTATTCTAGCTAAAAACTCTAAAACCCCAAAAGGCTTTGTAATATAATCTTCTGCTCCAAGCTCTAAACCTTTAACTTTATCTACTTCAGATCCTTTCGCTGTTAGAAAGATAACCGGTATCTTTTTTGTTTCATTGTTGCTTTTAAGATCTTGAATAATTTCTAGGCCACTTTTTTCAGGCAGCATAATATCTAGGATAATAAGATCAGGGGTTGTTTTTTGTAGACCTTGCAATAGTTCCTTATAACCTAAAAAGCCCTCTGGGTGGTACCCAGAAGCTGTTAGGCTAGCTAATATTAATTCTAATATATCTTCATCGTCTTCGACAACATAAATAATTGAGATGGCAATCACTCCTAAAGTATTCTCTTTTGTTTGCGCGCACCTGTTACATTAAAGATAACCCACTCTGCAATATTTTGCGCATGGTCTCCAATTCTTTCTAAATACTTAGCGATCATAAAATAATCGATAAATATTTCCCCGTTTTTAGAATCATCTTGAATTGCATCAACAAGACTTTTGCGTACTTCTAAAAATAGCCTGTCGACTTCATCATCTGAGACAATAACTGCATTGGCTAGAACCTCATCGTGGTTGACAAATGATTCAATTGATTTTATAACCATTTTAACACATTTGTCTGCCATTTCGTATAATAACTCGCTACCTTCACTTGTATCTCCTTCAAAGCTCATAATGATTTCTGCAATATCTGCTCCTTGGTCGCATATTCTTTCCATGTCTGTTATCATTTTAAGTGCTGTTGATATGGTGCGTAAATCTTTTGCCACGGGTTGCTCTGTTAATAAAATTCTAAGGGATTTCTTCTCAATTTTATACTCTAAATCATTAGCTTTATAGTCATTTTCATAAACTTCTTTTGCTAGAACCTTATCGTTTGTTTTAAGTGCTTCCATAGCTTTCAATATGGTTTTTTCAATAAACTCTCCCATTTTTATAACGTCATTGTTTAAGTCTTCCATTTCCCTTTCAAACTTATTCCTCATGATAACGCTCCTTTTCTTGGCAGTGCCTAAATCTACTTATCCAAATCTTCCTGTAATATAATCTTCTGTTTTCTTGTTTTTAGGATTGGAAAATACATCTAGGGTTTTTCCTGTTTCTACTATTTCACCTAATAAAAAGAATACTGTCTCATCACTAATTCTAGTGGCTTGTTGCATATTGTGGGTTACAATTACGATGGTATATTTATCTTTTAGCTCAAAGATTAGATCTTCAATTTTGGATGTTGAGATAGGGTCTAGGGCACTTGTTGGCTCATCCATAAGAAGGACGTCTGGATTTACAGCTAGAGCCCTTGCAATACAAAGACGTTGTTGCTGTCCACCTGACATGCCTAGGGCACTCTTTTTTAACCGATCTTTTGTTTCTTCCCATATGGCTGCGTCTTTAAGGCTTTTTTCCACAATTTCATCTAAAATAGCCTTTTTAGTAATTCCGTGTGTCCTTGGTCCATAGGCAATATTATCATAAATACTCATTGGAAATGGATTAGGTTTTTGAAATACCATCCCAACATTTTTACGAAGGGTATTAATATCCATATTACCATAAATATCTTCTTTATCAAGTAAGACTTCTCCTGTTATTGTGCAACCTTCTATTAAATCATTCATTCTATTTAAGCTTTTAAGAAGCGTTGATTTTCCGCATCCTGATGGACCTATAAATGCTGTTATTTTATTTGCTTGTATTTCTAAATTTATATCTTTTAAGGCTTGAAATTCATTGTAGTATAAGTTTAAGTTTTTTATATCAAATTTATTCATTTTCATCTGCCTTTCGTTAACTTTTTGGCCACTATATTAGAGAGGGTATTAATAATTAGTACTGTAACAAGTAGAACTAAAGCAGTTGCATATGCCTGGTTTATATGTAAGCCTTCACTTGATAAAGCGTACATATGCACTGAAAGAGTTCGCCCTGATGAAAATATATTCTCTGGGATTTTAGCAACTGTCCCAGCTGTATAAATAAGAGCCGCCGTTTCTCCTACAATTCTACCAATTCCGAGTATTACCCCGGCTAGAATCCCAGGGATTGCTGTGGGTAGTACGATTTTAAAAACGGTTCTTAGCTTGCCTGCTCCTAGTCCAAAACTAGCTTCTCTATATAAATCAGGGACGGATTTAAGAGCCTCTTCAGTGGTTTTTATGATTAAGGGGAGAATCATAATTGCGAGAGTACAGGCTCCTGATAGTATGGAAAATCCCCAATTTAAGCTTGTAACAAAAAACAAAAGTCCAAATAAGCCGTATACAATAGAAGGAATTCCTGCTAAAGTCTCAGTTGTAAGACCTACAATATCAATAAGCTTATTGCCTTTCTTAGCGTATTCAACGAGATAAATAGAGCTTGCTATGCCGATGGGTACTGCAATTAGTAAAGCCATGGCTGTTATTATAATGGTTGTAATCAGTATTATAATTTAGTACGGTATATATTAGATGTAGGTTGTGTAAAGTTTGTGTAAAATATACCCGAATAGCAAAATACCCCCTTAGTGTTTAAGAGGGTATTTTCTATCCTATATTATTTTAGTGGAAAAACTCTTTATTAATTATCTGGTATTTATATTTTGTATATAATATCTTATAGACAGATTCTTCGAGTCTTGCCTCTGTCATGATTCCTTCCTCGTAAGCCTTTAATAAGTGACGATAAGCTTCTTCAACATCTGGCATCAGTAAAATATCCGTTCCTGCCATAAAGCTCTGCAGGGCCGCTTCTCCTTTTCCAAACTGACTTGTAATGGCCTCCATATCTAAGGCATCTGTTATGATTAGGCCTTTAAAGGCCATTTGATTTTTTAGAATGTCTGTTATGATCTTATGAGATAAAGTGGCCGGTACCCCTTCATCTACTTGTGGAAGTTCTACATGGGCAACCATGATTCCATCTATCTTCTTATCTATGGCACTTTGGAATGGTATTAGCTCTCTTTGCTGCAAATCAGCTAAGGACCGATCTACAAAAGCCCTACCAACATGAGAGTCCTCAGCCGTATCACCATGACCTGGAAAATGCTTTATCACTGATATTATATCTTGCTCCTGGATTCCTCTTGCCACTTCATTAACCATTGCACTAACGGTCTCTGCGTCCCTTCCAAAACTTCTCTTTCCAATCACTTGGTTGTTAGGATTGCTCCAGATATCTGCCACCGGGGCAAAATCCATATTAAAGCCTAATTCCTTTAGCATACTTCCTAACTGCTTACCTACTTCATAGGCCTGCTCTTTATTAGCAGTTTCCCCAATATCAAAGGCCCTAGGGAGAGGGTCAAACCCCATTTTAGGATTAGATGCAATCCTACTAACAATGCCTCCCTCCTCATCTACGCCTATCCATAAAGGAATACTGCTTTTTTCCTGTAAATCCTTTATTAGCATTTGAACCTGACCTTTGCTTTTAATATTTTCTTTAAATAAGATGATGCCTCCAAGCTTATACTCATCAAGAATCTTTTCCATGGATTCTGTTAAGATCTCCACAGAATCTGTGTATTGAAAATCCCTAAATGCCGGCATCAGCAACTGTCCTATTTTTTCCTTTGTTGACATATCTTTCATATAATCATGGATTTTTTCCTGAATACTAATTAGACTAGGCTCTCCTACTATATCTAGGGTAGGCTCTTCCTCATGAGGATAGGCCTCTTGAGGTAACTTTTCTTCTATTTTCGTGCAGCCACCAAATCCCACACCTAGTATTAAAATAATTGAACATAGTATGATTCGTCTCATATAACCCGCCTTCTAATTCTAGTACCGTACCTGTGATACTAATTCCTCCAGTTTTTTTGATACTTCTTTATTGCCCTCCATAATATTATTGATCTCACTAATTGCTTCTACTATGTTCATATTTTTTTCTGCTATACCCACTGTTGCTTTTGTAGATTCTTCTACTGTAATGGTTATCTCTTCTATAGCCGTTGATACACCATTGATGGTTGCAGCTAGTTCTTGGGAAGTAGCACTTAAATCACCAATAATTAGATTTAAGGATTGTCCATCATTTTTATATTGCCCTACTGCCCCTACCATCATCTCATAGTCTCCCATTATTTCTTTTTCTAAAAAGTTAATAAGCTTAGTAGAATGATTGACGAGTTGATTTACACTAGTTGTGATGCCTTGGGTGACTTGTTGAATTTGTGTAACTGTCTGATTTGAGTCTTCTGCTAATTTTCTTATTTCATCAGCTACTACTGCAAATCCTCGTCCGTATTCTCCTGCCCTAGCTGCTTCTATAGATGCATTTAACGACAAAAGGCTTGTTTGTTCTGAAATATCTAAAATAGCAGTGGATAAAATATCTATTTTTGCAACTTCTCTTGAAGATTGTATGGCTAACTCGATTTCTTCTTTGGCTTCTACATATGTCGTCATAGTAGCATCCCTGGCCGTAATAAATCTTTCATTTAATGCCTCTGCTTTGGTACTTATCTCGTTAGATGTATACGCCCCTTCGTCTACTTTTGAAGCAAAGTCTGCTACTGCTTTATCAATTTCTCTAGCTGCTTCATTAATTGCTAGTAATGATGCAGATGTCTCTTCCATTCCTGCCGATAATTCCTGTGTCGTAGCTGATGTATCTTCTCCCTGACCAACTAAATACCCTAACTTGTCTATGGTCTCCTCATAAACCCTATAGTTAGTGTGTACAGATAGCTCTAGGTCTTTAACAAAGCTTTTTAATTTAATAATAATATCTTGGAAAGAGTTGTACATCTGTCCAATTTCATCTTTTCTCCTTAAATCTTTTTTACTTATTTGATCAGTTAAGTTTAAGTCACCTATATTGCCTGCAAGCCCAGCCGTATGCATAATGGGCTTAGCAATTGAATTTGATAGATATAAGGACGCCATGAGAGATACTAACAATACACCTATGATGATTAACATAATAAATACTGTAAGTTTATTAATAACGCCTAGGACACTAGCTACAGGCTGGCCTATTACGACTTTCCAATCGGCTTCTAAAACATCCCCAAAAAAGAAAAGTCGATCAATTTGATCATAGTCTTCTATCTTTCTATCCTTTAATTCTAGATTGGATGTTTCTAAAACCTTATTAAACTGACCATCTAATATTTCATATATGTTTTTATATCCGTCTTCTACATTAGGTATAAACTCATCATATACATGGGTTAGCATATTCCCTTCATGATCAACCACAAAAGTATACGCCCCTTCCCCTGCATCTATTTCAGACAGCATATCTACTAAATAACCAATAGCCAGGTCAGTGGCCATAACCCCCTCACGGCCATTTTTCGTTTTAAATGCCTTGGAAATGGTAATAACCATTTCACCTGTTACAGCATCTATATAGGGTATGGAAATATTAAACCCTTCATTATTCATAGCATTAATATACCATATCCGCTCTAATGGTATAAAGCTACTATCTGGAATCCAGCCTGATCCAAATACGATGCTATTATCAGAAAAAGCTATATAGTATCCATTACCCACATTTCTTTCATCTGCTTTATCCAAATAGCTTTGTAAGTATTCATAGTCATAGTTATCGGTTTGTATAATACTTTCTGCTATTTCATTTAAATAACCTTTTTGTAATCCCATCCACTTGTCTATATCCTTGGCTATACCTCTAGCATCTAGCTCAACATTATGGCTTATTGTCTGTTTGAATTGATTAACCACTAGGAAATTGTTAACAACAGATATTAATAAAACCCCAATAATTGAAAGTGCTAAAAATGCTGCAACTAGTTTATTTTTGATTTTCATGTTGCCTCCTTAGTTAGTTTAGTGTATTTAACTGATTCTTCTATTAGATCTTCTTCTTATTATATACTTTTTAACAAAATTATACTAGTCGGTTGATAAAACTTGACACCCAGGCTTAGCCTTGCTATACTTAGCTAAATATAAATTAAATATTTGGATTGATCATCCAGAGAGGCGGAGGGGCCTGGCCCTATGAAACCCAGCAACCTACATTGTAAGGTGCTAATTCCAGCTGCGTATAGCAGAAAGATGATTGTATTAGTGTATACGGACCTCTTTCTCTTAACTGAAAGAGGTTTTATTATTATATTTAAGAAAGGAAGGACTCAATGATTGTAATTAATGACTTGTACAAAGAGTTTATTGCCCATGATCAAACAGTTTCTGCCGTAAATAACGTGTCTATCACTGTTGAAAAAGGTGATATTTTCGGTATCATTGGACTTAGTGGTGCCGGAAAATCAACCCTTGTAAGATGTATTAATCGTCTTGAGGAACCTACTGGTGGCCATATCTACATAGACGGAGAGGAGATTACTGGGGCCTCTGAAAAAAAATTAAGGGAGATGCGTAAAAAAACAGGAATGATTTTTCAGCATTTCCATCTTCTTAATATGAGAACCGTTGAGGAAAACATTGCATTTCCACTGGAAATATCCAATATTCCAAATAAGGAAGAGCGCATTACGGATTTGCTTCGCCTTGTTGAATTAGAAGATAAGAGGCATAGCTACCCATCCCAGCTAAGTGGTGGCCAAAAACAAAGAGTAGGAATTGCCAGAGCTTTGGCTAATAATCCATCGGTTCTTTTATGTGATGAAGCAACCTCAGCTCTTGACCCTAAGACAACCCAGTCTATTTTGGAACTGCTGAAAAAGATTAACACGGAGCTTGGTGTAACCATGATTATGATTACCCACCAGATGGAAGTTATTAAGCAAATTTGTAATAAGGTCGCTGTTATGGATGGCGGTTTTGTTATCGAACAAGGCACTTTAACAGATATTTTTGCAAATTCAAAGCATCCTATCACTAACCAGTTTGTCAGTAGTGTCTCTCACGATCTGCCAGATTTTCTACTAACACAGAATCCTAGCAACCAACTTATGCGAATTAGCTATCAATCAGAAAGAGTTGGAAAACCACTACTTTCTAAGGCTATTCGAAAGTTTAATATTGATGCTAATATTTTACTTGGGGGGATTGATAATTTAGGAACCAGTATTATCGGTAATCTAATTGTGGAATTTTCCGGTGATCCCGAGAAGATCCAAGGTGCAATTAACTATTTAGAAGAAAATAATGTTATATGTGAAAGGGTGGAGCGAGATGAATGAGTCTATTGATTTAATAATTAAGCTTTTGCCTATGGCAACTTTGGAAACCCTGTATATGGTCTTCTTCTCCACACTGGTTGCAACCATTATTGGTGGCCCTATAGGGATAATCCTTATTGTTTCAGCAAGAGGTGGCATACAAGAAAATGCCCGCCTTAGCCAAGTTTTATCGACAATTGTTAATGTGGGAAGATCTTTTCCGTTTGTTATATTAATTATTTCTATTATA
>CAYRAL010000021.1:9999-11607 GCA_964422235.1 uncultured Candidatus Epulonipiscium sp.
GGGGGGGGGGGGGGGGGGGGGGGGGGGGGGGGGGGGGGGGGGGGGGGGTTGTTGCAAGAGTTGTTGAGGGAGCACTCTTGGAGGTAGATAAGGGGATTATTGAGGCAGCCCAGGCCATGGGGGCAACAAGCTGGCAAATTATCTGCAAAGTTCTCGTACCTGAGGCTATGCCTGGCATTGTAAATGGTATTACACTTACTGTTATTAACCTTATTGGTTATAGTGCCATGGCCGGAATGGTCGGTGGCGGTGGACTTGGAAAAGTTGCAGATCAATATGGATATAAAGGAAGCAATACATCTATTATGGTTGCAACAATTATACTTATTATTATATTAGTACAGATTATTCAGTGGCTTGGTAACACTTTAGCTCAAGCTATTAATAAAAAATAAACATTAAAACATAAAATTAAAGGAGATGATTGATATGAAAAAACGATCAAGAATAAAGTTAACAACAATTGTAACACTCTCAGCATTAGTACTAGTAGGTGTTACAGGATGTGGCAAGGGTAAAACTGACAATAGCACACTTAAGGTTTCTGTTACATCCGTACCTCATGCAGAAATAATGGAACACATTAGGCCGGCTCTTGAAGAAAAAGGTCTTCAACTTGATCTTACAGTAGCTGATGATTATAACATTCATAATAGATCTCTAGCTGAAAAAGAAATAGATGCAAACTTTTTTCAACATTTCCCATTTTTAGAAGATCAAATTGCTGACTTTGATTATGAGATTCAAGAGTTTGGTAAAATTCACATCGAACCTCTTGGTGTTTATTCTAAAAAATATGCTTCTCTAGATGAACTTCCTGATGGGGCAACAGTTTCTATTCCAAATGATCCATCAAACGAATCCCGTGCCCTTGCACTCCTTCATCGTAATGGCTTAATTGAACTTAATGATATTAACAATCTAAAATCAACAATTCTAGATATTAAAGAAAATCCAAAAAATCTTAAGTTCCAAGAAATTGATGCTGCAATGCTTGCAAGAACCTTAGACGACGTAGATGCATCTGTTATTAACACTAACTTTGCACTGGCAGCAGATCTTGATCCTAGCGGTGATGCCCTTGTTATTGAAGATGCGGATTCACCATATGTTAATATTCTTACAATCCGTAAGGGTGATGAAAACCGTGAGGAGCTAAAGACCCTTCAGGAAACCCTGATGAGTGATTCTGTTAGAGACTTCATTAATAAAAATTATGAAGGGGCTATCGTTCCTGTGTTTTAGAGCAAAAAGAGGGAGAGTCCCCACTTCACTATAGTGAAGTGGGGACTCTCCCTCTTTTATGCCTCGTATCCGTTAGGATTTGCACTTTGCCATCTCCAAGAGTCTTCGCACATTTCATCCAAATCTCTTGTTGCTTCCCATCCTAATTCATTTTTAGCCTTGCTTGCGTCTGCGTAACATTTGGCAATGTCACCGGCTCTTCTTGGCTGGATTTTATATTTTATTTCTTTTCCTGTCACTTTTTCAAAGCCTTTAACAACATCTAATACGCTATAGCCTATTCCTGTTCCTAGGTTATACTCTATAACCCCTTCTTTATCTTTTAGCTTTTCTAGTGCCTTTACATGGCCTAGGGCAAGGTCA
>CAYRAL010000022.1:0-11561 GCA_964422235.1 uncultured Candidatus Epulonipiscium sp.
AGTTGCCTTAGGTGGGCAACATGTAAAAAGTGCAACGAAGCAAATTTATTCAGATCAACAAACGGGACTCACTAAAACCGTTGTAGCACTTGAATTTGACCCAGAAGGAACAAAACTTTTTGCCGCGGCTACAGAGAAGTACCTTAATCAGCCACTGGCTATTATGTTAGACGAAGTTGTTATTAGCGCGCCAAACATTAATAGTGTCATTTCAGATGGTAAGGCAGTGATTGAAGGAAGATTTACAGGGGAAGAAGCAGATATGTTAGCTGGTAGAATTGAAGCTGGATCATTACCATTTAATCTAGATGCTATTTCAACAATGGCTATTGGTGCAAAACTTGGTATAAGTGCACTTGATACTAGTATATATGCTGGTATATTAGGTGTTATATTTATCTTGTTATTTATGGCAGCCATATACCGTGTTAGTGGAATTGCAGCAAATATTGCGCTTTGTATTTATATTGCTTTATTAATCGTTGCTTTAAGTGCTATGGGAGCAACACTCACACTCCCAGGTATTGCAGGAATCCTATTATCCATAGGAATGGCAGTAGATGCTAACGTCATTATCATTGAACGTATTAAAGAAGAGTTAAATACAGGTAGGAGCGTTAGAGTTGCAGTAGATGTAGGATTTAATAAGGCACTTAGTGCCATAATAGATGGTAATATAACAACATTAATTGCAGCAGGCGTATTATTTTATTTAGGATCAGGTCTTATTAAGAGTTTTGCTCAAACCTTAGCAGTAGGAATTATTATATCAATGTTTACAGCAATTTTTGTTACTAAGATTATTATGAGACTATTTATCAATATGGGTATCAATAAACCAGCACTATACGGTGCTCGTAAAGTTACAGAATAGGGGGGGATACGCAGTGGATTTCATAGGAAAAAGAAAAATATTTTTTACTATTTCAATAGTAGCAGTTATGATAGGACTCCTTGCCATGCCTTATAATGCAGCTATGGGAAACAAGATGTTGAATTATGATATTGAGTTTCAAGGTGGTACATTAATGCATGTAAATATAGGACAAGACTTTAATATTCCAGATGATATTAGACCAATCGTTGAAGAAGTAACGGGAGATAAATCACCTCATATTACGAAAGTAACAGGAGAAGATGAGGTGATTATTAAGGTTAAGGAAACAACAATAGATCAAAGGAAGAAATTATTTAATGCTCTTAAAGAAAAATATAATTTAGAGGATGCAGATCAGCTGGGGGTAGAAGATATGTCCCCAACAGTTAGTGGTGAAATGAAAACAAAGGCAATACAGGCAATTATTGTATCTGCCATACTGATGTTAGTCTATATAACATTTAGATTTAAAGATGTTTATATGGGAACAAGTGCAGTAGTAGCACTGATCCATGATCTAGCTGTTGTTATGATGGTATATTCAGTCTTTAGACTACCTGTTAACACCTCATTTATTGCAGTCATGCTAACTATTTTAGGATACTCCATTAACGATACCATTGTTATATTTGACCGTATTCGCGAGAACAAAGGCAAATTAAAGAAAACAGATGTAGAAATTATTAATACCAGTATTACCCAGTCCTTAAGAAGGACCATTAATACATCTATAACCACAATAGCAATGGTAGTACTGTTATTTATCTTTGGAACAGATTCTGTTAAAGAGTTTTCCCTTCCACTTGTAGTAGGATTTGCAGCAGGAACTTATTCATCTTTATTTATATCAAGTGCAATATGGTATGATCTTGCTAAGTGGGGAAAAAATAGGCGTAAAAACAAAAAGCTAGTAGCAACTAAATAAATTTGTTTAAAATAAAAACACCACAAATTATTGTGGTGTTTTTATTCATACCGAATTAACGATTAAGTCTTTTATTAATGTCGGTTTGACGGTCAGTTGATGTTTTTAAAAAATCTTTTACCAAGTTTTCAAAGGATTCTGCTGGCGTTTCTTTTGGTTTTGCAGAATACGATGGTGCTTTTGGTGCTGCTTCTTTCATTGAAAGAGCAATTTTGCCATTGCTATCATCAATGGAGACCACCTTAACTTTTACAACATCGCCAACAGCCACAGCTTCATTGATATCTTTCAAGAAACCATGGGTAACATGTGATATGTGAACCAGTCCTTGCTTTGAGTTGCTTAAAGAAACAAAAGCACCGAACGGTTTTACACCTGTTACCTTTCCTTCAACAATCTGACCTACTTCAAATTTCTCTGACATAACAACACTCCTATTTAATGTAAATACGGCTATATTATATCATAGATAAATTTAAATTGATACTATAATCCATCTTATACAAGTTTCCATTGAATATGTTATAATATATTCTACAGTGGGGTGAAAAATATGATTTTAGGAAAGTATAAATGGACTATGAGAGCTAATGATAGGGATTTAGGGAATAATAAAACCGTAGAAGATATTATAGATGATATTTTAAAGGAACGGGGAATCATTAGCTCTGAGGATAAAAAACTCTTTTTATATCCTAGTTTTGACAAAATGCATAGTCCTATGGATTTGCCTGATATGGAAAAAGCTGTTACAAGAATAGAAAAGGCAAAACTTGCAAAGGAAAAAATAACAATATATGGAGATTATGATGTAGACGGAATTACCAGCACATCAATTTTATATATGTTTTTAAAGGAAAATGGGTATAGGGTAGATTATTATATTCCAGACCGGGTCAGGGAAGGATACGGTTTTAACATAGAAGCATTAGAATCCATTAGAGATGCAGGTACTACTTTATTGATTTCTGTTGATACAGGGATTTCAGCCAATAAAGAGGTGGATTTTGCCAGGAAGCTAGGTCTTGACATTATCATAACGGATCACCATGAGTGTCAGGAGACTTTGCCAGATGCCCATGCCATTATTAACCCTAAGCGCCTAGATTCTAAATATCCTTTTAAAGAGTTAGCAGGCGTAGGGGTTACATTTAAACTTATTCATGCTTTAGCAATTTGTTTTGATAATATCGATACCATATGGAAGTATATTGATATTGTAGCCGTTGGAACCGTTGCAGATATTGTTCCTTTAGTAGATGAAAATAGAATTATTGTTAAAAATGCCTTTGATACCATACCAAGCACTTGGAATGTAGGCCTTGATAGACTTTTAGACGTATCAAAATGTAAAGATAAGAAAATAAATGCTGGAACTATTGGATTTCAAATTGGGCCTAGGCTTAATGTGGCGGGGAGACTTGGGGATGCTAAAAAAGGTGTAGAATTATTTATAACTAAGGACCGTGAAATAGCTAGGCAGATTGCAGAAGATCTTGATCATGAAAATAAAGATCGACAGGCAATAGAGCAGGAAATTTTTAACCTTGCCATTAAGAAAATTGAAGAAGATAAAATAATTCAGGAGAATAATGTAATCGTAGTTGCAGGGGAAGGTTGGCATAATGGGGTTATTGGTATTGTAGCCTCAAGAATCACAGAACGTTATTATAAGCCAAGTATTGTAATTGCTATAGGAGACGACGGAAAAGCAACAGGGTCGGCTCGGAGCATAGAAGGGTTTAGTATGTTTGATGCTCTTTGCAATGGGAGTCATTTTTTAGAAAAGTTTGGTGGCCATGATATGGCAGCAGGCTTATCTTTAAATAGGGATAAGATTAATGATTTTAGGGACCACATTAATGAATATGCTAAGCTTATGATAGATGAAGAAATGTTAAAGCGAAAGTTAAAAATAGACTGTGAGCTCAGTGAGAGTCATATTACTATTCCTATGGCAGAGGCTTTAGAGAATTTAGAGCCTTATGGGGTTGGGAACCCAACACCTGTTTTTTCATATCAGGCAAAGGTGTACAGTACTAGGGGGATTGGCGTTGACGGTAAGCATCTCAAAATGCAGTTATACACCCCGGATCGCCTCATTGATTCTATAGGCTTTAATATGGGTTACCAAGAGCGTATTATTGCAAAGGATGAAGATATAATGATTGCTGGGAACCTTCAAAAAAATGAGTGGCTTGGGAAAGTTACGCCGCAAATTGTGATTAAAGATATAAAATCATTAGAAGATGAGGAAAATAAAAGTGAGTATTATCTATCTTTATATAAGGAAATGCCAGAACCAACAATAGAAGCCCTTAAGCTATTTACAAGTAGTAGTAAAAACTGTTATATTAGTACCTATAAGAATAATTTAGAGCACATGATTCCAAGGAGAGATGATGCCATAGCTGTTTATCGTTATTTAAAGCAAATAAGTGCGGCTAAGATGGGTGAAGAGTCAATCCATGCTTTAAAAAGGGAATCTAGACAAGAAGTAATGAGTGAGTATAAGATATTGCAAATACTAGATATTTTTAAAGAGTTAGGTTTGTTAACATATAACTATGATGATAAGAGTAGAATGATAACATTTAGCATTATAGAGGGTATAAAGACGGACTTGTCGAATTCTAAGAGGTATGTGCAATTAAGTAGACTCAATAATTTTTTAATATAATCAAGGGGGATAAAATAATGAAGTTAGAAGATTTAATTAGAGATGTAGTAGACTTTCCAGAAAAGGGAATTCTATTTAAAGATATTACGCCTCTTCTACAGAGCCCAGAAGGACTAAGAGAAGCTATTAATAGAATGCAAGAAGATCTTAAGGGCCTTGATTTTGACCTTGTTGTAGGACCAGAATCTAGGGGATTCCTATTTGGGATGCCTATCGCATATAATCTGAATAAAGGATTTGTACCTGTTCGTAAACCAGGAAAACTCCCATATAAAACAATTTCCCAAGATTATGATTTAGAATATGGAAGTTCTACAATAGAACTTCATATTGATGCAATAAAACCAGGACAAAAGGTCGTCATTGTGGATGATTTATTAGCCACAGGTGGAACAACAAGGGCAATGATTGATCTGATTGAAAAAATGGGTGGAGAAATCGTAAAAATCGAGTATTTAATTGAACTTGAGTTTTTAAATGGCATTGAATTATTTGAAGGATATAATGTTTCATCTCTTATTAAATATTAAGAACTTAATGATGATTATTGTTGTAAAATAAGATATAATAGAAAGAATATAATGACTAACAATGATGAAGGGGGGAGAAAAATGGAACCAGACATGATTTATAAACGATTAATGGACACAGTGCGTCTATACCACCCCTCTGAAGATCTTTCTATGATAAAAAAGGCCTATGATCTTGCCTATGAAGCCCATAAGGGTCAGCTTAGAAAATCAGGAGAGCCCTATATCATTCATCCACTAGAAGTGGCTTGTATTTTAGCAGAATTAGAGCTAGATAAAGAGTCAATAGTGGCAGGGATCCTTCACGATGTTATAGAAGATACAGACTATACATTTGAAGAAGTTTCCGAGATATTTAGTGAGGAAGTGGCTTTATTAGTAGATGGCGTAACCAAGCTAGGACAAATCCAGTACTCATCATCTAATAAAGAGGCTCAAAAAGAAGAGATTCAAGCAGAAAATTATCGAAAAATGTTTTTGGCTATGGCCCAGGATATAAGGGTTGTTTTAATTAAGCTTGCTGACAGGCTACATAATATGTTAACCCTCAAATATATGTCGCCTGAAAAGCAAAAAGAAAAAGCGGAAGAAACAATGCATATATACGCTCCCTTAGCTCATCGATTAGGCATTAGCAAGATTAAAGCAGAACTTGAAGATTTAGCTCTTAGGTACTTAGAGACGGATGTATATTATGATCTTGTACACAAAATTGCTAAAAAAAGAGTCGAGCGAATAGAGTATATCGATAATATTATAAAAGAAATTAAGGAAAAACTAGAAGAAGCGGGGGTCCATGCTGTCGTAGAAGGAAGGCCTAAGCATTTTTTTAGTATATATAAAAAGATTGTCAATCAAAACAAAACCCTTGATCAAATATATGATTTATTTGCTGTTAGGGCGATTGTTGACAATGTGAAGGATTGCTACGGGGCCCTAGGGGTTGTTCATGAGATGTATAAGCCTATCCCAGGTAGGTTTAAAGACTATATTGCAATGCCTAAGCCAAATATGTACCAGTCACTCCATACAACACTTATGGGGCCAGAAGGCACACCATTTGAGATTCAAATTCGTACAGAAGACATGCATAGAACAGCAGAATACGGTATTGCAGCTCACTGGAAATATAAAGATGGAAACAAGGAAACGGGTAAGGATCAATCAGAGGAAAAACTGGCCTGGCTCAGACAAATTTTAGAGTGGCAAAGAGATATGTCGGATAATCAGGAATTTATGGATGCCCTTAAGGTTGACCTTGATGTTTATACAGACCAAGTTTATGTATTTACCCCAACAGGAGATCTTTTAACCTTGCCAAAAGGTTCTACACCCATTGATTTTGCTTATAATATCCACAGCGCTGTAGGTAATATGATGGTGGGGGCTAAGGCAAATGGGAGAATCGTTACATTTGACTATATCATTAAAAATGGGGATAGGTTAGAGATTATGACCTCCCAAAACTCCAAGGGACCAAGTAGAGACTGGCTTAAGATTGTCAAGAGCACTCAAGCTAGAACAAAGATTAATCAATGGTTCCGTAAGCAATTTAAAGAAGAAAATATTGTTCGTGGTAAAGAAATGCTAGAGCAATATGCAAAGAAAAAAGGCTATAACCTCAATGAGCTCTTAACCAATAAATCAACTGAATCAGTTGTTAGGAAAAATGGGCTTACCTCTTGGGATTCCCTTTGTGCAACTGTTGGTCATGGCGGTATAAAAGAAGGGCAAATTATTCAAAGACTTATAGAAGAATATGAAAGAGGAAGGGCCAAACAGTCCCCAGAGAAGCTAGGTATTGATAAAGAGGACAAATCAAGAAGTGCCAATAGCAAGAGTGGCATTATTGTTAAAGGTGTAGGTGATTTAGCTGTAAGGTTCTCTAAGTGTTGTAACCCAGTTCCAGGGGACGAAATTGTAGGTTATATTACCAAGGGTCGGGGGATCTCAATTCACCGTACAGACTGCGTCAATATGATTCACTTACCAGAAGATGAGCGGCAAAGGCTCATTGAATCGGAGTGGCAAATAGAATGTAGGCTGGATGACCGGATTTATGTAACGGAGATTCAGGTAAGAGCATTAGACCGAATGGGTATTATTTTGGATATTTCAAAAGTCCTAACGGATATGAAGATTCACGTAAAGACCTTAAATGCTCGTTCAACTAAAAATAATGAAGCTGTATTTAATATTAAAATAGAAATTTGCAATGTGGAGCAGCTGGATTTAATTATCCATAAGCTGCTGCAAATAGGAGACATTATTGAGATTATCAGGGCGTCGTCTTAGGCGTATAAGGCAAACACCCCATTATAGTGAGAACTATGGTGGGGTATGGTTTTTTAGGAGGTCTTGCAATGAGGGCAGTGGTTCAAAGAGTATTGAAAGCTTCAGTTACTGTGGATAACAAAATAATTGGAGAAATCCAAAAGGGGCTCATGGTGTTAGTTGGTATTAAAGCTGATGATACTGAGAAAGATATGGACTATATCATTAATAAAATACAGGGTCTAAGGATTTTTGAAGATAGAGAAGGAAAGATGAATATCTCCGTTAAAGATATAAAAGGAAGTATTCTTATTATTCCTAACTTTACCTTATATGGGGATGCGCGTAAAGGTGCAAGGCCCAGTTTTATGGCATCAGGTAGCATAGGAGAGGCAGAGAAAAAGTATGGCCTATTTATTAAGAAGCTAAAGATGACTGATCTTCCAGTGGAAATGGGAGAGTTTCAGGCAGATATGCAGGTGGCTTTGGTTAATGATGGGCCAGTAACCATATTGTTGGATAGTGAAAAGCTGTTTTAATCAGAGTTTGGATTAGTGTTTAGATTAATATTTGGATTAATGTTTGGATTGAAATAGATACTGATAAGAACAAAATAAAATTGTGAGGTGATTGTATGATCGATAAAATAGTTGTAGGGCCTTTACAGGAGAATACGTATTTTGTAATTGATGAGGATACAAAAAAGGGAATTATTATTGACCCAGGCGCAGAAGCTAGCCGAATTTTAGCAAAAATTGAAGAAAACAAATGGGAAATTGGATTAATTCTTATAACCCACGGACATTATGATCACATTGGGGCAGCTGAAGAACTTAGAGAAGTCTTAGGGTGCAATATTGTAGCGCATAAAGGTGCTAAGGAATATTTAGAAAATCCAGAGATTAACTTATCGACAATGTTTGGTGGTCAGAAGGTTCAGTTTTCAGCGGATCATTATATTGCTGAAGATGAGTCTAATTATGATGATTTAGTTAAGGATTTACCAGATACCCTATCATTTAAAGTATTTTATGCACCAGGCCATACAAGTGACAGTATTGTTTTTTATTTTGAACATGATAAGGCTGCTTTTGTAGGGGACGTGATATTTAAAGAATCTATAGGAAGAACAGACTTGCACGGCGGAAATGGGCCAACTTTACTAGCGTCTATTAAAACCCAGGTGTTTTCATTGCCAGAAGAAACAGTTCTTTACCCAGGTCATGGACCTTCCACAACAGTTCAATACGAAAAAAACAACAATCCATACTTTAATATGGATTATTAGGGGATGAATTACGCGTGGAGAATAAGGATGTCGTTCAGATAGATTTAAGGATAGAAAATCATAATTCGGAGTATGAGCTGCAGAATATAGTGAATATATTTAAGCCTTATATGGGGAGAAGTTTTGGGGAAGTTCAGGGGACAGCTAAAGCTAGTGAGGCCAACATGTCTCATGAACTTGGGGACGTGAGTTATCTAGTGGTGAGTAGTGTAGATCAAAACATGGTAAGTGCTAAGGTCTTAAAGGGTGATCAAATATTAGCTGAATCTTCCTTAGATGTAGGGGATGAAAGTGTAATGTCCCAGATAACGGGCAGAGACATGCCATGGGGTGTGCTTACTGGCATAAGGCCGACGAAGGTGGTCCATAACTATAAAAAAGCAAAACACAGTGATTCCTCTATTAACAGAAAACTAATAGAGGACTATTGTATTTCCCGGGAAAAAGTTAGTCTAATGATGGAAATTGCCAGTAAAGAAGAAGAAATATTGTCTCAAAATAAAGAAGATGAAATCAGTCTTTATATCGGTATTCCTTTTTGCCCCACAAGATGTCTTTACTGCTCATTCACATCCTATTCCCTTAAGGACAAGGGAGATCAAGTAGATATCTACCTAGATGCCTTAATTAAGGAGATCAACTATGTCTCCCAAAACATCAATGATAGGCCTGTAAGAAGCCTATATATAGGTGGGGGAACACCTACAAGTTTAAATGATGCTCAGTTAGAAAGATTACTCGTTGCAGTAGATAAATGTTTTAACATAGGAGATATTGGGGAATACACAATTGAAGCTGGCAGACCAGATACCTTAAATCGCAACAAACTAAAGATAATGAAAAGGCATAAAGTTGACCGACTATCAATTAACCCTCAAACCATGAACCAAAAGACGTTAGATGAGGTAGGCAGAAGCCATACTGTAGAAGATATAATAAATATATTTAACATAGCAAGAGAAGAAGGACATAACAACATCAACATGGACCTAATCGTTGGACTACCTGGAGAAAAGGTGGCTGATGTGTCCAAGACTATGGAAGAGATAAGGAAACTCAAACCAGATAGTATTACAGTCCATACAATGGCAATTAAAAGAGCCTCTAGACTAAAAGAAGAAATTGAAGAATATGATTTGACGAAAGTGGCAGACATACAGAGAATGCTAGAGATCACGGCTAGAGGAGCCAAAGAGATGGGGATGGAACCATACTATATGTACCGCCAAAAAGATACTCTAGGTAACTTTGAAAATGTAGGATATGCGACACTAGGCAAAGAAAGTATCTATAATATTCAAATGATAGCAGAGCAAGAGACAATCATTGCTATGGGTGCTGGTGCAGTAACAAAGGCAGTGTCAGAAGATGGCAATAAGATAGAAAGAATTCCTAACGTCAAGAACCTGGAGCAGTATATTCAACGGGTTGATGAGATGATTGAACGGAAGTACAAGTGCAAGGGGACGGTTCACAAGTAACGACAGTATCTAAAACTAATATTATTTGTGAACCGTCCCCTTAGAGAGAAAGGGGAAATGTTATGGCTTTAATTCAAATGAATCTATTTGCTCAAACACTAATGCGAACCGTACCAGTGAATGTGATTTTACCAATAGATAAGATGGTAATCCCAGGTAAGCAAGTGAGGGAGAACAAACTATATAAGACACTCTACTTATTGCATGGCATGTTTGGAAATTATACAGATTGGGTAAGTAGCACAAGAATCCAGCGATATGCAGAGAAAAATGATTTGGTGGTCGTCATGCCATCAGGTGATAATGCCTTTTATGTGGATCAGCCTAAGGGGAATAATTTTTATGGAGAATTTATTGGGAGAGAGCTTGTAGAATTAACAAGGAAAATTTTTCCACTATCTGCCAAGAGGGAGGATACTTTTATTGGTGGTCTTTCTATGGGAGGATATGGAGCAATGCGAAATGGTTTGAAATATCATGAAACATTTGGAAATATCATTTCTCTTTCCGGCGCATTACTCATTGACGAGATACCAAAACCTACAAATTATAGAATATCATCTATTCATAACCGGGATTATGCAGAAAGTTGTTTTGGAGACCTAGATCAGCTACTTACCAGTGATATGAATCCCAAACACCTTATACAGACATTAAAGGAAGAAGGGGTGCAACTTCCAAACATCTATATGGCATGTGGTGATCAAGATTTTTTATTAGATATGAACAAAAGATTTGCTTCTTTTTTAGAAGAAAAGCAAGTAGATATTACCTTTGAAATAGGACCAGGGGATCATGACTGGGATTTTTGGGACACCTATATTCAAAAGAGTATTGAGTGGCTCCCGACTGAAAAGAGTCAGCAAGGCATTAGTAGTGGAAATATTGGAGTATAGGTATAAAGACCAAAATGAGCAAGTAGGATATCCTACTTGCTCATTTTGATAAAATATGATATTAAAGATCAGTATATTTTGTACCGACATTTCAGTAGCGTAAATAAACTGCCTTGAACTACTTAAGTAGTTTTCCTTTCTATTAGACTTACAGGTAAAGTGTTTTCTATTGGGACTTCCTTTTTATCTATTTTATCGATTAAAATTTTTACAGCAAGTTCCCCGATTTTCTTCACATCTTGTCTTATTGTCGTTAGAGGTGGAAATGACATTGATGCAATATCAATATCGTCATAGCCAACAATTTTTAGATCCCTTGGAATCTCTTTTTCGAATAGATGAGCAACATGTAATAGTGAAAATGCAAGTAAATCACTGCCGGCAAATATACCATCTATATCAGGATGCTTTTTTAATATTTTATAGGCCAATTTTCCATAACTGTCTAATGTCTCAATTTTTGATTGTTCCATGATATAATCAATATTTTTTTCCAATACGACATCTAAAAAAGCTTGACTACGGCTATTTGCAGAAATATCTATTTCTAAAGGTCCGCTTATATGTGCAATTTTTTTACAGCCTTTATCAATTAAAAGATTAGTTGCTA
>CAYRAL010000023.1:0-1510 GCA_964422235.1 uncultured Candidatus Epulonipiscium sp.
GATATGAGTGGGACTGTTGAAACAACTAAACTTCACTATATTATTCGCGATTTTGATACCACTTCTTTCGCAGAACGTAAAGCAGCAATGATTAAGTATGTTGATCGTATTAATTCTGAGTTTGGTGAGAATACGGCAACCATTCAAATGACAGATCAATATTACAATATGAGTCAAATATTAAAAGAACATCCACATATTACAGACCTTGCTAAACGAGCTATGGAATCTGTTGGCATCACCCCTGTAATGTCCCCAATTCGTGGTGGCACCGATGGCTCTAGACTTTCTTTTATGGGATTACCTTGCCCAAATCTTTTTACAGGCGGTCATAACTACCATGGTCGGTTTGAATTTGCAGTTCTATCCCATATGCAAAAATCAGTTGAGACCATTGTAAAGATTGCACAGTTACATGCCCAAGATTCAACTAATTAAATTCAAATGCTTCCATCAAAAAGCAATATCATTATGGTTGGAATCGTATTAACCTTGTCACTTTTAGGCATTTTGGCAGTTGGCAAAGATTTTACAAATCCTATCATTTTAATGTCAAAAGAAATAGAAAAAATCGCTCAATACAACCTAACATCCAATAATAATATCTTAAATAAACTCCTTACAAGAAAAGATAAAATCGGAAATATTGCTTCTTCCGTGAGTCTACTACAACAAAATTTAACAGAACTAATTAGAGATATTTCTAGGACATCCCATACCGTAGCCACATCTTCCATACAACTATCTACTGCCTCGGAGGAATCAACACTGGCCTTAAACGAAGTAACAAAAGCGATGGATGAAATTGCAAACTCTAGTGATCATATACTAGAAATCCACAAGTCAAGAATTATATCATAAGTAGACCTTTCATGAAACGCCAACAAAGTAGCAACCGATTGACTTGGTTGCTACTTTGTTGGTTAACCAACTATTTTTTTCTTTGATTTCTTTTTATATTTATAATTGGTTTCCTAAATAAAAGATTAGTTAATGCTTGCCCATTAAAAGGAATAAGCGGCCAGGTATATCTTATTTTTCCCAGGGTTTTCGTCCTAAATATGATGACGGCAACAATAATAAGTGCAATGACAAAACCATAAATATCAAATAAACCTGTTAATATGAGAAGAAGCAATCTAAAAATACGTATGGCCATAGAAAATTCTATACTTGGTGTGGCAAAAGTCCCAATACCGACAGCTGCCATATAAAGAACTGTTTCTGGAACAACCCATCCAACTTCCACAGCAAGTTGGCTGAGTATTAAACCACCTATAATACCTAGTGAGGTGGATAAAGTGCTGGGTGTATGAATAGATGCAATTCTAAGGACATCTAGTCCCAATTCAAGGATCAGAAACTGAATAAATAAAGGTATTACCACTTCTTCTTTCGCACCAATGAATGATAATGCTTGAGGTAAACTAGCCTGATGATTCACTAACAATAACCATATAGAACTTAAACAAAAAGAAAAAATAATTGAAAGGAAACGCACCCAGCGAAT
>CAYRAL010000023.1:1589-5318 GCA_964422235.1 uncultured Candidatus Epulonipiscium sp.
GAGACGTATCGACTATAACAGCACAGTGCCCTTCAAAAAGATGAGCTGCAACCACATCAGGCCTTTCTGTGAAGCGGGTTTGTGGTAGGGGATTATACCACTTTTTCTTAAGGATTAACTCTTCAAGGGTTTTTTCTGCCATTACCAAAGAATCAACCTCAACATTATCTATTTTTTCTCTGAGTTCTTGTAGTAATTCTTGGTTGACTAAATCTTCTATATAAGCAATAACAACATCTGTTTTGGATCGTTTTCCAACAGATTTCATTTCAAATATTAAGCCCTTATCCCGTATCCTTCTTCTAATAAGTGCTGTATTAAATACGATGGTCTCTACAAATCCATCTCTTGGCCCTCTTGTAACCTTTTCTAAGTCTGGTTCTTCTGGTCCTCTAGCTGGATAGGTACGCGCATCAATGATTATTCCCTCGTCATGTCCATCGATAAAAAGACCCAAAGCACCAGACAAGACCGCATTAACAATTTTTTGAGTATCTTTTGTTATTTCAACCTCTAAATATCCGATATGCTCACTAATCCATTTTTTTAAATTCCCTGGTGACTGATGATTCTCATTGAGGGCTTGTAGCTCATTAATAACCCATAGCATAACATCATCCTTGGCGAATCCATCGATAAACAAAAGATAGGCCTGGGCATTACTAATATATAAATCACGTCCTACTATATCAAAACTAGAATCAATGGGAAGCATTTCTTTTAATCTTTCCTTGTTTAGTTCAAGAGAAGTTACTATGTCCATACGAGAGCTCCTTTAACTTTGTTTACAAGCTACACTTAAGATATAGTATGGACTAAAGGTGTTAAAGATATGTATGAGATAAAAAATTCACAGTCAACTCCCTATATTTTGTACTTACATGGGGTTGACTGTGAAAATGTTATATATGTGTATTCAGTATTCAGAACTGTTTGGGGTCAGTCCCTTCTTTAAAGATTAAGTGCTGCAAAGAATCCTTCTGTTGTTGCATTGGCAATCTTTGATGGTTTGTTGGCATCTCCTATGGTAATTAAATTGTAACCTGCTGCTTCAAGCTCATCAGCCAGTTCTCCGCCAGATGATTGCATGCCTGTTGCCAGTACAATTAAATCACTTTCTATGCTTTGAACACCATTTTTCTCATAGATTACTTTTTGTGCTTGAATTTCCTTAACGATTGCTTCCGCTTCTACTACAATTCCCATCTCTTTAAAATCCGCGAGCATATCGATTTTGTTTGCCATTTCTAGATCAATTGCTATATCATTTTGCATTTCTAAAATAGTAACTTTATTTCCTTTTTCAGCTAAATATAAAGCAGTCTCACATCCTACGATACCACCACCAATTATAGTTACTTTTTTGTCTTTTGGTATGTCTACAGTTCCTGATAAAATATCCCATGATTGAGTTCCATTTTCTATTCCTGGAATTGAAGGTGTCCAAGGTTTGGCACCTGTGGCCATAAATACTGCTTCAGGCTTAAAAGGTTTGATAGAATCAACATCTGCCTTGTAGCCTAATTTTACATTGATATGATTACGATCTATTTCATCTATATACCAATCTGTTGCCCAATTAATATATTCTTTGTGTGGTGGTACATTTGCAATATGCAGTTGTCCGCCGAGTTTATCTGTTTTTTCTAAAAGAGTAACTTTATGTCCCCTTTCAGATGCTGTAATTGCAGCCTGCATACCTGCAATACCGCCGCCAATTATAACAACATTTTTGGGTTTAATCGCCTCGGAAGCGTGATTAAGCTCGCTCTCATAACCAACTGTCGGATTCACAATACAACGAATGGTTTGATTTTTAGCTAAGGCACCAAAACAAGCATCTAGACAGGATATACATCTTCTAATTTCATTTGCTTTGCCAGCTCTTGCTTTTTGTGGCCAATAAGCATCAGCAAGTAAGGTTCTACCTAAAACTACATAATCAGCTAAACCTTTATTCAGAACATCTTCACAAAAATCAGGTTCTCTGAGCATTCCAACAGCCATTACAGGAATTTTTACTTCTCCCATAATTTTTTCTGCTAGTTCCACACGGTCACCTTGATCATATTTTTGAGTTTCAAGTAAGTTTGTAATACTCGGTGTGAAACCACCACTTATATCAAGAAAGTCACAACCAGCTTCTTCAAAAGCTCTTGCCATTGCTTTGCTGTCTTCGTCTGTCAGACCATCACTATCCCAGCTATGGACTGGCATTCTAATACCAATAATAAAATCCTGTCCACATGCCTCGCGAATACCACGAATAATATTTATTGCAAATCTCATTCTATTTTCAAGGCTTCCGCCATATTCGTCTGTTCTAATATTTACATAAGGGGTAAGAAATTGACTGATTAGATAGCCATGAGCCCCATGGATCTCAACCCCATCACAGGTTGCCATTTGGGCAAACTTAGCACACTCTATAAATTTTTGTTCAAGCTCCTTAATATCTTCAATTGTAAGAATATTATCTGAAACAAACTTTTCATCTATACTGGAACCAATTTCTACAATCTTATCAGCTTCTGCCACATTTTCCTCACTGACACGAACCGGCGTCAAACCTTCCGTTATTCCACTATCTGTGGACATTCCAGCATGATGTATTTGTGGGATGAGCAGAGCACCGTAACGATGAATAGACCTTGCCATTCGTTCCCAACCTTGCACATATTTAATTGAATCAAGCCTATGTTGACATGCTATTGTTTTTCCGCCTGGATAATCAACGGATACAACGCCAGGAATAATAACGCCTGCACCACCCTTAGCTCTCTCTGTATAATACGCTATGGACTGCTCACTCACAGACCCATCGGTATTTGCCATATTATCACCCATTGGTGACATAACAATGCGATTTTTAGTAGTGATTTTACCTAATTTTCCTTTTTTAAATAAGTTTGGATATGGATTCATCTTCATACTTCCCTTCTTTTGTTTTTTCATTTTATATTAATATGTGTCGGCCTTCACATATTATGTTATAATATTAACTAATAATTGTACAGCTACAATCACTCGCTAATGTACACCTATGGGACATTTGCACAAAAATATACCAATAAATTATTTAGAATAGGTGGTATTATGTCAAAACATCAAGATACCAAGAAAATCTTAGCAAACTCACTGATCCAACTTTGTGAATTAAAAAAAATCGAGAAAATAACAATCCAGGATATTGTGAAAAATTGTGGTCTTGGTCGCCAAACCTTTTATAATCATTTTAAAGATAAACATGAGCTAATCCATTGGATTTATATGCAAAATGCAGAGGAAGTTCTAGATATATACTTTCAAACAGATAGTTGGCATGAAAGTATCAGACAGATCTATTTAATCTTTTTAAGGAAAAAACAGTTTTATAATAACGTTTTTAAAGCTAGGGATGAAGATTTCTTTTTAAATTTTTTCTTTGAGCATACAAAGAATTATTATATCAATTCTATTGTTAAGCGATTTGGAAAAGAAGAAATCACTCCTCAGCTCTTATACACAATTGAATTTAATTGTTATGGTGCTATTAATATGCACAAAAAATGGGTAAGGAACGGAATGAAGGAATCTGCGGAATTAATGGCAAATAATATTGTGCGCAATATGCCCCCAGATTTAAAGAAATATTTTATCTGATAAAACAACTCCCTATATTTTGTACTTATATGGGAGTTGACTGTGAAAATGTTCATTACTCTTTAATTTGCTTTAAAATTATAGATT
>CAYRAL010000023.1:5328-11469 GCA_964422235.1 uncultured Candidatus Epulonipiscium sp.
AATAACGTCTGCTGTCTCATGAATATTGCCTAAGATCTCATTAATTGACTTATATGCCATGGGACTTTCATCGATGGTACTCTCTCTTACTGATGTTGTCCAAATACCTTTCATACTTTCTTGAAATTCATCCAGCGTTACCCTTTCACGTGCCATCCCCCTACTCATTAACCGTCCAGCCCCGTGTGGCGCAGAGTTATTCCACTCTGCATTTCCTTTGCCAATTGCAATGATTGACCCATCTCGCATATTAATAGGCATTAGTACTTTTTCACCCTTATGGGCTGATATGGCTCCTTTACGGATGATATTATCACCAAAGCTAATATAATTATGGATCGTTTGAAAATGCTCAAATTCTTCTAAGTCCTTACTAAATAGATGTGTCACAATAACATCTGCCATGGTTTTTCTGTTCAAATCTGCATACTGTTGACAAATCTCCATATCATGCAAATATTTTTTTCTATATTGTCCCGTAAGGTAACATAAATACCGAGGAAATGCTGCTTCTAATCCATCATACTGTCTCTTTAGTTTCTTAAGTTCTTGCTGTATTGCTTTTCTCTTGCCCACTTTTTTATAGCTATCAATCAGTTCATCCCTCTGCTTAAAGTAATCTTCTTTTCCGCTACATAAATCAATGGCTAAGTTTTGATATATTTCTGCAACTTGTTTTCCTAAGTTCCTACTACCAGAATGTATGACAAGATATTTGTTGTTGTCACTATCCACATTTACTTCAATAAAATGATTTCCCCCGCCTAGTGTACCTATGCTTCTTTCTATTCTTTTTGTGTCTTTAAGATCCCTAAAACAATGTAGTTGTTGTAATTGTGGAAAATATACTTTTCTTCCTTCATGTACTTGATGACCTGATGGAATGTGTTTTCTTATGATGGTATCAAGCTGCTGCATATTGATATCTACTTTACCTAGTTCCACAGTAATAACGCCACAACCGATATCAACCCCAACAATATTGGGAATCACCTTATCACCTAAATCTGCTGTAAAACCAATCACACATCCTTTTCCCGCGTGGACATCTGGCATAATTCGAATCTTGCACCCTTCAACAAATGGTTGATTGCATAGTTCCTTGATTTGCTGGGAAGCAGTTTCTTCTAAGTTGTCTGTATATATAACTGCGTCGGCGTATGTGCCACTAATGATTTTCATTTATGATCATCTCCTTACCTACAAGCTTTTGATTCTATTATATCATTATTCATATACATAAAAATCATCTGAAGACTTCTCTATAAGTTCTCAGATGATTTATTATGTGCATATGTGATTGAGAATAACCGATTCTTAGATAACTAAATTAGTTTAATGATTTCAAGACATTCTTGTGATTTTTTGTTTCCATGACGAATATCCCGTTATTACCGATAATAATATGGTCCATCTCACTTTCTTGTCCATTTACTTCTATTCTTGGACCCGGTATTACATAATAGGAATCTGGAAGTTTTGCAAGTAGTTGGCTTGATCTTTTTCTCCATTCTTATCAAATATAACGCCTTTCAATCTAGTCATTATTGCTGGCAGTGTAAACTCAGAAGAATATGAAAAACCACCGCTACAGCGGTGGTTTCAGTGTATTACATCTGCCCTAAATAATATTGTTGTTCAAGTTACGATAAAGGTGGAAATCCAAAATAATCTAATATACCTAAATAAATACCATAGACAACATTCCACAGATTAGTTAGCAAAATCATAGCATCATTGGAATTGCTGAGATAACCCATTTCAACCAATACAGAAGGCATATTAGTATTTCTCAATACATACAAAGATTGGTTTACCCTTATCCCATTATCTCTCAAACGGGTATTTCTTACAATTTGATTGATAATATGCTGTGCCAACCAATTAGCTTGGGTATTAAATTGATATATATATACCTCAGCTCCATTAATATTTGGGTTTACATTTCCATTACAATGGAGGCTAATAAAATAATTAGCAGGCCACTGATTTGCCATACTAACCCTTTCTGCCAAGCTAGTGGCAGTGTTGGTTCCCAATACAGTTGTCGGTGTAGGTCTGGATAATCTATATTCAAATCTGTAATCATTGCTCAGCATATTTGCCAGATAGATACCTGCCTGATAATTTATATCTCCCTCATATAAACCATTGCCTACTGCTCCCGCATTGTGATATCCCGCAGGATTATGACCTTGATCTATAAATATTTTAATTGCCAAAAAACCACTTCCTTCACTATATACTATAGTTATTTTATTCTATAGCATATGGAAGTGTGATTGCGATACTGATTAATTAAACAACATGCGTATTGTGTGATAAGCTTCATGAACTGCGTCGAAAATTATCCGCGGAGATTTACTATCCCCTATAACATTTACTGGAATATTTAATACTTCCATATCAGACAATAAGGCTATTGCAGGGACATATCCTGTAGCAGCAACTACATCACATGGAATTGCGTAAGTTTTACCATCTTTTTCATAATGCACTTTATCTTTTTCAATTTCTATTACTTTTGCGCCACAAATCGTTTCAATATTTGATTCTTTCATAAAATGTCTCACATCCCACAAGGCCACCCCCAATAACAACGCAAGTTTCACCATCCATGCCATTGAGTAATATTTCTGTGGATGTTTTTACATTGGCACTTTCAATACCCTTAATTGGTGGTATAAATGCATTGGCACCTGCAGCAAAAATAACCGCATCAAAATTACCCTTCTCGATTTTAGGCAATGTTGCTTGATGAGAAAGTCGAACTATTGCTCCACTGCGGTATAATTTATTAATGGAATAATCTACATATCTTTTAACATCGGACTTAAAGCTTGGTGCTCCTGCAGCATTAAGCATACCACCAAGAACATTTTCTTTTTCCCAAAGTTCTACTTCTATACCACGCTTCATAGCAACCATAGTCCACATGAAGTGCATCAACCCCAGCCTTTTCTAACATTTTCGCAATTTCAATACCCTCTTCAATACTTCTTCCTTCTGGAATGCCATGTTCTGGGGTGAATTTTACAATAAGCGGATAATCTTTCCCACAATTTTTCTTAATCTCTGCAATAATTTCTAGGGTAAATTTCATTCGACCCTTTAAATCACCACCATACTCATCATCTCTCAAATTCCAAAGACTTGTCTGGAATTGATCAATAAGGTATCCGCCATATGCATGTAATTCCACAGCATCTGCACCTGCTTGTTTTGCAAGCTGAGCTGAGTACCCTATCCAAAATTACTGTCACTGAAATAATGCAGCACTGTGACAAGAGTAGGCAAACATTTTATCGTAATTTCAATGATATAGATGATCTTATTTATTGGAAGTTTAAAATGGATGTAGAGTATTTTTCGGAGCTTTTCTATGAGAATATGGATTTTGAACAGTCAATTTTAGGTACCGCTTTGATTATGGAAGAACAAAAAGCATTTTATCGTAATGCCGTTAATACTGATGGTCCTAATTCTTTTCAAGCACAATTCATACACGCTATGATTGAATATAGTTTTGAGCATGTTGGTAGAAGAAATTTGCATGACAAACTTATTTTTATCGTTAAATTTTATTGGTATGGTGTAGCCCAGTCGATTGTAGAATGGGTTAACGAGGGGATGAGAATTCCCCCAAAGGAATTTGCTAAGCTATTATTTTCGAGTATGCCTGAACCACTCAAAAAATACTATCATATTGAAAAAAAAGACGAGATCAGCCTACTATTACTGTACCAGGGGACTGTCCCCCTGGCGATTTGGCGTTAGCACTGTCGAAAAACAAATTGACTTCTATGAATCTATTTTATATTATAAGCTAGAAGAGGCGAATAAGCTCATATAGTTCCGATAATAAGGTTCGGAAGTATCTACAAAGTGGCCGTTAATCACTTTCCTATGATTCTAGCAATCCAAATATCTTAAAAATATCTTAATTAATTAGGATATTTTATTGGAGCGTGTAGATTCATAAATTGAATTTATGCGCTTTTATCGTTTAAAAAAGATAGGGGATAAGAATGGAAAAATATTTTAAATTGAAAGAAAATAATACCAATGTTAAAACGGAAGTTATCGCTGGTATTACCACATTCATTGCAATGGCTTACATTATATTTGTTAATCCTAACATACTAGCTAGTGCAGGAATGAACGAACAAAGATTGTTAGGTGATGCAGTAGGCCAGGCTGGACTTAATGCATTTAATGATCCCGTAATAGGTTCGGTGTTTGTTGCAACAATTATTTCAGCTATAATAGGAACGCTTATTATGGCCCTTGTAGCGAATGTTCCTTTTGCCCAGGCAGCTGGAATGGGAATGAATGCATTCTTTACTTATTATGTGGTTATAAAATCCCAATTATCATGGGAAGCCGCTCTTGCAGTCGTATTCGTTTGTGGAATTATTAATATTATCATTACTGTAACCAAGATAAGGGTTGCCATTGTAAACGCTATACCTGAATCATTGAAAAATGCCATTGGTGCGGGTATTGGATTGTTTATAGCCATTGTAGGACTCCAGGGAGCAGGGCTCATGGTATCAGACCCAGCAACAATCATTGCTATGGGAGATGTAAGCGTTCCTACAACTGCTCTTGCAATCTTCGGATTAGTTGTTACGGTTATATTAATGGTTAAAAAGGTTAAAGGATCATGTTACTTGGAATTATTATTACAACCATTGTAGGGATGATTGCACAGTTAGGTTTTGGAGCTAATTTAAATATGATTATTCCAGAGACTTTCAGCATTTTCTCAGCACCACCAAGTTTAGCACCAACATTCTTAAAACTTGATTTTAAGGCTCTGTTTTCTGCAGAAGTTGGGATTTTTAGTATTATTACAATTATTATTTCTTTTAGCCTTGTAGATACCTTCGATTCAATAGGAACCTTTATAGGAACTGGAGCAAAGACTGGTATATTTGATGAAAAGAATGATAAACCAGGCAAAGGAATGTTCCCTAGAAAATTAGATAAAGCTTTATTTGCTGATGCGACAGCTACTTCTATTGGGGCATTACTTGGGACAAGTAATGTAACAACATTTGTAGAAAGTGCTGCAGGTATTGCTGAAGGTGGTAGAACAGGACTTACATCAGTCGTAACGTCAATATGTTTTTTCCTAGCCTTATTTATAGCACCACTTGTTGGTATCGTGCCAGCACAGGCCACAGCACCAGCACTCATAATCGTCGGTGTCCTAATGATCGGTTCTATTACAAAGATAGACTTTGAAGACTTAGATGAGGGTATTCCTGCCTTCTTTACAGTTGCAATGATGCCATTTACCTACAGTATTGCAAATGGTATTGCTGCTGGTTTTATTTTTTACACAGTGATTAAGCTGGTAAAAGGGAAAGCTAAGGACGTTCATCCTATCATGTATCTATTTACATTACTATTCATATTAAAGTTTATATTAGGTGTGTAAGTACAAAAAAGCTATTCCCCTTGTTGGGAATAGCTTTTTTTGCCCTTACTTATTTAAATAGTGACATTGTGAGGAATATGGTTGCCATCATAGATGCAATCAGTGACACAACTGTAATTTGGGTATTAATAGATGGACCTGCTGTGTCTTTAAATGGATCTCCTACCGTATCCCCTACAACTGCCGCCTTATGGGCGTCACTTCCTTTACCACCATTATTTCCTGCTTCAACATACTTTTTAGAATTATCCCAAAGGCCCCCTGCATTAGACATAAAAAGTGCTAATAATAAACCACTTAAAATATTCCCTGTTAAGAATCCTCCTATTGCCTGAACACCACCAATAAATCCTACTGCCAGCGTACTGATAATAGCCATAAGACCTGCCGGAATAAGTTCTTTAAGGGCACCTGTTGTAGCAATGTCTATACACTTATCATATTCAGGTTCTGCTGTCCCTTCTTTAAGTCCTACAATTTCATTAAACTGCCTGTGGATTTCTGCTACCATACGCTGGGCATTTCGATCTACCCCAAGCATTAGCATAGCTGAGAAAACTGCTGGCACGCAAATTCCAACCAGTAATCCAAAGAAAACCACAGGGTTCATAATGTCAAATCCTGTTATTGGTGTAAGTCCCCTTTCAATTGATGCAACATTTACTTCGCTTATAAATGTCCCTAGCAAAGCAATA
>CAYRAL010000024.1:0-408 GCA_964422235.1 uncultured Candidatus Epulonipiscium sp.
ACACTTTGATATAGCATTTAAAAACAAATAAGCACTTTTAATATTTTTTAAACTACTCAGTATCAATACGGCTATAAAACATACAATCCTAATGACAATAATCCCAAATACAGAGTCATATTTATAAGGCTGCAGTATATCTATGTTGGCAAAGCTTGTTAAGAATACAGTCAACGTTTCAGCACATGCTAAGGTTATATATATTAACAGCACTGATAGCAAGCTTTTTTTAATCTCCAGGCTATATAGTAATGTAAGTAAAAAAAATAATATCACATTAGATAATGCCACAGCAAATGGTATCTTAATGTTTGTATGAACCAATGTAATTAAAATAAAATAAGCCATATAAGAAAAAAATTCTATAGACTTGTTCACTTTTGTTTCGGCATAAAACACATACATAAA
>CAYRAL010000024.1:418-11141 GCA_964422235.1 uncultured Candidatus Epulonipiscium sp.
GAGATTGCCCATTGTATATACAATATCGTAAAGATGGATATTCATCCCAATCCCCCTATTCTTCATTCACCTGGATTTCTCTTATTTGTTTTCTTCTCGATTGACTAATGGGCAGTACATCTCCATTTGACATAATAATCTTATCATATTTAAAAACACTTACATGATTGTAGTTGATTAGGTATGAACGGTGTATTCTTACAAATTGATAATTTGAGACAAGCGCAAGCATTTCCACCATACTACTATAAAAACAATCTTCTTTATCTATAAGAACAATTTTAATTTCTCTGTTTACACTTTCAAAATAAACAATGTCCTGGATAGGCACTTTAAACCTATTCTTTCCTTTATTATATTCTAAAAAATTCAATGCCTTTTTTGAACGGGCAACAGCAAGATTCAGGTCCTCTATTATAATGTTAGGATTAATTGGCTTTGGGATAAAATGCAAAGGTTGAACATCAAAGAGTTGACGGTCATATTGATCCTTTCCCGATATATATACAATTTCAGTTATGTAATCTTTCATTATTCTTCTGATTTGTCTCCCAACTTCAACCCCGCTTATTATCCCCATCTCAATGTCTAAATAGATTAAATCAAACTTATTTGCTTGTCCTATGTAGTTTAGCAAAGTTTCACCCGAATAAAATACTTCAATATCTATTTTAAAATAACTTTTTGCACTGTATTTTAAAATAATATCTTCAATTTGTGAGCATATTATTTTATCATCATCACAGATAGCAATCTTAAACATTTTGTCCCCCTTAACAAATAACCTAGAGAGCCTTTTCGAGACCTTATATCTCTCTATGTCTAATGTATCATTGTTTTAATATCCTAAACTAATTCTACCTTTTTTTTTATTAGTTTTCAACTTAGATAAAAAAAGGATTTTCAGGCCAGTTTTAAGTTTTATTATAAAACTTAAAACTGGCCTGAAAATCCTGATATAATAGAACATAATTTAGAGTTTTATTTTTAATTTATCATATGAATCAGACAAATCTAGGGGTACTGATTAGAATTCTTAAATTTCCCTAATATAAGCATCATGGATAGCATACCTAATGATACACTTATACAAATTGAAATTTGCTTTAAGTTAATAAACCAAAATAATACAGACAACCCAATCAAAATACTAAGTACACTATTCGTTCGTTTTTTAAAAACAGCTTGTTCTATTTGGTCTAAAGGCTTATTCTTATCCTCTACAGGTGCTAATGCAAAAATAATTGCACTTGACATTGCAATAATAATGAAGCAAATAATAGCATTCCACGAAACACCTTTGATTAGCCAAAGCACTGCTACCATCATAAACGCTGAAAACAAATAGCATCTAAACTGAGTTTTTGCATGGTAACCACCTGCATAAGGGCGCAATACACCATAAGATATTATAAAAATAATACTCTCCCAAATCATATTAAAGACGAAAGCAATTGCCATTACTGTAATAAGATTATATAGCAAAACAATACTTTGCCAAAAACCAAAAGAATACAGTTCCTTATCTTCCTCTTCTATAATCTTACAATCTACAAGCTTTTCTGTCAGTCTTTCTATAAAGACCATTAGAATTTACGCAACTTCTTTGCACTATCTGGTAACTTAGGCTGGTGGACAAGTAACATGCAAGTAGAATTAACATTATTGGTTGTAACTGCAAGGGCCATACCTGCAAGTGCTTTACCACATTTAATTTTTAGATTTTTCATAACCAAAACCTCCTTTGTTTTTTAATGTTACATTTACTCTTCTAATTATACAGACTTTAGCAATTTGTACGGTTACATGTAGTGAGTTATAAGGTTTAATGTAGTGAACTAAGATTTTATGTCATTTTTCCATATATTATATCAAGAAATTCTTCTTTAATTTACCTGTGTCTTTTTAATTGTTTTTGAACTCTTAAACTTATTTAACTCCTCAATAGAATTACTCTTTTTAAATTCATCTATACTTACCATTTTAAAGTAATCTGTATTTTTCACACATTGAGTTTTTTGACGTTTTTTTACAATATTCATTATCTCATTTTTCAACATTATAAGGCAATAAGATTCTATTTTAGTGTATGATAACGCAGCTATCTCTTCTATGTTGTCAATGATTTTGAAAAAGGTTTGTTCTACTACTGCTTCTGCCTCAGATTTATCCCTTAATATATTAAAAGATATATCATACATTTTTAAATTCATTTTGGAATAAATCTTATTAATAAGATTTATTTCTCCATCTGTCATTGTATCAGATAATATAACGATCAAAATTTTCACCACCTTTATTTTTATCTTTTTCTAACACTCGAATTATACCCTTTTTTGTCTGTTTATGCGGTTTGATGTAGTGAGTTATATGCTTTCATGTAGTGAACTAAGATTTTTCTCTCCAAAAAAATAAAAAGACCCTTGAAGATAAATAATCTCCAAGAGCCTTATGGCATTACAATTAATGCCTATCAATCAGGGCGAAACATAGACTTTCGTTTAATAAGTTCTGTAGGAACGATATGATAATTTTTAGTTTTATCATCCATTTGTAGAAAATTAATTAATAATTTCGCACCATAATAACCCAATTGTTCTGCTTTTATATCCACAGAGGCTAGGGGAGGATCGTGATACTCTACAACTGGTCCATTGTTAAAACCAACAACTGACACATTTCTATTGCCAGTTTCCTTTAAAAAGCGAGTAACCCCAAGAGATAACATATCATCCGTTGTAACAATTGCAGTAGGATTTTGCTGACTAAATATGTGCTTGCTGCCTTCATATGCTTCTTTTTCTGTAAAGTCTACACACCTTAAAAGACTAAATCCCTTCATATATAATGCCTTTGTTTTGTAGTGCATTTTTATATCCTGCTAATCTGTCTTTAGACATATTAAAAGCATTTGGACCACTAATAAATCCTCTTATGACTTGTAGCCAAAAGGGGTTCTTAAACAAATCATCTGTATCACTTGGTATGACAATGCCAATGGTTTTTGTGGAGCGGTTTGCTAAGTTTCGAGCTATTGTGTTGGGATGATAATTCAGTTTTTTAACGACTTCCATTACCATGTCTCTTGTTGCCTCACTAATACGCGGGCTACCATTCAAGACTCTTGATACCGTCGACGGGGCTACACCTGCTTCTTTAGCCACATCTTTAATTGTAATTTTTTGCATCTATACTCACCTATTATAAGCTTTATTTAACCTATTACTCTCACCCTATAAATCCTCTTATAGACTTATATATCTTTTAAGCATGGTCATATTACCATCATTGATCATATCTTTATTTTAATCTGCTATATGTGCTTTGTCAATTATTTTTTCATAATTTTACAAAATTGTCTGTATATATATATTATTCGCAATTTTGACTACTATTGTAGCGCAGTATACCCAAGAGTATATCACATCTTGTGTCATGGTGTTTCAAAACAGATATTGTTAAATACAAAAGGATACCTCGTTTTAGAGTAAAAACCCTATTTTGAGACATCCATTTTTGGTGTTGATTAATCTGTTACTTTAGATTCATCTAACCAGAATTTTTTAGGTGAGCTATCAGGAATCCACGTTATATCAGATGCATCTATCCAAATCTCACCTGTTGATGTTGCTTTAACAAACCAATTCTCACCATTCTTTGCTGCATATACTTGATTTTCATCGCTACCTTGCCAAAACTTAAACATAAAGTTGATGACTTCTGACCCATCACTTACTTCTGTGGTAAGTGTTAACCACTGATTATTCCATTCTTTTGTTTCATCAGTCATTTGCATAGCTTCTGAGTCATTAACATCTGTATCATTACCATTATATGAGAATAAAGGTACTGCATTATTTGCCCAAGTAGGGAGTTTTAGCTTAAATGTTATTGTTGGTGGCAATACAGTTGGTGTTAACACAGTTACTATCAAGTAACCACTGATTTGCTGGCTGACATTATTGGCTGTATCTGTATACTCTACTGTGAACTGGTGGCTTCCCTCAGTTAAAGTATTGAGGTAGGCTTGCCATAGTGTAATGGTATCTGCCTCATCATCTACTGTGTAGTGATCTGCATCTACTATTTGGCCGTTAATCTTTATAACAAGGTTTCCAGTTAGGACTGTATCTGCTGCATCTACTGTATTTGCATCATTTTTCTTAACATTGCTTATTGCAATTATTGCTGTATCATCAGCTAATCCTTGGCTAAAGCTGGTTGCACCACTGATGCTAAAATCTGACCAGGATTGATCTTGACTTACATCTTGATTGACTGTGATTGCTTGAGTTGTTATCTTCCCATCTGCCGTAATGATTAGCTCTGTATTATCTGTTGTAAGTACTGTTCCATTTGCTGGACTTACCGTTATTCCTTTAGCCCCAAAATCCGCAAACCCCACATCTTCTGTTGTTGCATCTGATTTTGTTAATCTTAGCTCTAAGCCCATTAGGTCTAAGGCTTCACCTTCTGTATAAGTTACCTTTGTTGGTGGTGTTTTTACCTCCATATAACTTACTGTTACTGGTGATGGTAATATTTCTCCTATGATGACAGATACCGTTACTGCCTTAGCCGGCATTGTAAAACTGTATTGCTGTCCATCTGTTATTGTTGTTACTGCTATGGAATTAGAATCTCCGTCTGTTACAGTAATTGTTTTCCTTCTTCCACATCAGCTACTGTCACTGTCACAGTGTCTCCTAGGAATGCTTTATCTCCTGGGTTAGTGGTTACGCTTGCTAGGCCACCTTGGATAGGTGAAATGTTAATCTCACTTTCTACTAATATAAATCTTTCCTCAGATATTGTAGACCTTATATCGTTCTTAAGAGCTATAGCTCTTACTGTGTATCCACCATAGTTGTCATTATAGACGCCTAGCTTTGTTAATTCAAAAGGCGCTGTATATTCTTGTCTACTTGGATTATCCAAATCTGATGGATCTGTGCCATCTAATTAATTTTTATTAACTTTTACTAAAAATATAAAAAGGTGTTCATTAACATTCCGCAAGCTTTAATGAAATGTTTAATGAACACCTTTGATAAAATCTAATTAATAATTGCTTTATTTAATTATTTATCTACCTAAGTCGATAACATTTTGGATAAGAATCTTACATCTTCCACATTCTTCGCCAGTTTCTTCGTCTACACCCGTTCCAGCACCTGTTACTTCTCCAACCTTGTCAACTGTATCAGCACCATTTTTAATTGCATTTACGACAGCTTCTAGGGAAACGTTTTTACAACCACAAACAGAAGAAAGAATGCCGTCTAATTCACTTTTACATCCTTCACATTCACCACATACACCAGCAGATTCAATTAACTCATCTACAGTTCTTGCATCAGCACTCATTGCTTTTCTGATTGATGAATAATCAACATTGTTTTTTGTACAAATTACTTTGTTTTTTGCCATTTCTTGATGTCTCCTTTATCATATATATTTACCTGTTTAGTATAACATTTTTACTCATTATTGCAAACCATAGCCAATGGTATAAACTTACATTTACTTAACTTAGTGCCAGAGTAAAAGATTATAGCCATCGCTCAAACCATTGTACTGCTTTATCTAGCATATCATTTGAGACATAATGAAATTCATCTGCAACAAACATCTCAATGGAAGACGTGACCCCGTCATATCTATGCTTTATTGTATTATAAAAATCAACTGAATGCCTTGCTGGAATATCCTCATCCTTAGAGGCATTTATCATTAATAAAGGTCTATTTTCATTCTCTATAAGGTGTTGATATGGATTAATTCCTTTTACAAATTGAAGTAGCTTTATTTCTTTTTCAGTCTTAAAATGACTCTCATTTTCTTTTTCCATGCTATATAATAGCTGCTTAGTAAAATCCGGGGATCCTAGGATAGGAACAGCTACTTTTATATTTGGATTATGTGCTAGTGCATAAAAACATAATATGGCTCCCATGGAAAACCCTGTGATGCCTATACGCTTTAAGTCAATTCGGACATCAGATTTAAAATGATTTATTATTTTTTCAAGGTCATTATATGACGATTTAATAATATTAAATAACGCATATCCAAAATCAGCATCACATGTAATGTTTTCAAGAAAACCATTATATCTTTCACCGTGCTTATGAAGATCATAAGTTATGACACAAAATCCTTTTCCAGCCAGTTTTAATGCTAAATGAGCCCCTTCGTACTTATCATTATTGAAGCCATGATTTATAAGGACTAATGGCAAATTTTGCGCACCTTCCTGATAAAACAACATATAGGGTATTTCTTCTATGGTATTAATTTCAGTTATAATTTTTTGCATAAATCATTCCTCTTTCTTCCTGAATTTCACTAGAAATCAGTAATATAAACTCTTTTATTGAACTGGAATATTATTTTTGTAAAGAAGTCAGAAGTTCAATTCCCATGACCGTTGCCGGAATTCTATAATTTGGTGATAAATTTGATAATATCACCACTCCAATTTGATTTTCTTTATTGAATCCAATATAGCTGTTATAATTCCCCGTTCCCCCATTATGCCAAACAATATTATTTTTACGATCAATCATCCAGCCAGCAGCAAAATCATCTATACGTATTCCCATTTTTCCATATAGACCGGAGGTCCCATTCACTTGGGCTAATACGTCATGTGCCATAGCCAAGTATTCTGGCTTTTCATCCATATGTATTTTTACATACTGCATCATATCAGTAATATCTGATAGGAGTGCACCAGCTGGCATATATGCATCTGATGCTGACCATTTCCAATAATTCTCCAAGTCCCCAGATCCATCTGAAACCTTTGTATTTTTAAGGTCTAAATCATCTGAAATATAATCATTCATTAATTGTGTGTAATCTTTATTATATATTTGTTCCAGTAGGACACCTAAGGTTGCCATGCCAAAATTAGAATATTTAAATGAATAGTCAGCATCATCCACCTTAATTTTCCCTATTCTTTCTATGAGCATTTCTTGAGATATTCCATTAAAATCATTCTGTTTCTGTAGAAAATTAGATATCATAGGTTTTTCGAAATACCATCCCTTATATCCAGATGTATGGGTCAACAATCTTCGAATTGTTGGATAATAGTCTTTCTGCTGAAGCGTTAAATACTTATCAATTTCATGATCAAAGCTGATTCTACCTTCACTAACAGCCTTGCACAACAATGATGTGGTAAACGTTTTTGTAATAGATCCAATTTCATAAGTATGTTCAACTGGGGGTAATTTTCTGCCATTCTCACCATAAACATCATATGTCATTTTGTCATTGTGTATAATTCCTACGCTTATAATGGCGTCTTTATTATCTTTGGTCGTATAAGCAAGCATATCTTCAAATGTCATGTCTGATAATTGATTAATTTTGTATAAACCATAGATAGAGTAGCCACCTATCCCAATAGCAATAAGAAGAACTATTATTAAGGTGACTTTCAATATTCTCTTTTTCCCCCATTTATTCTTTCTCACTAGACTTCACCCCTTCTAAAGTCTCTATGGAAAAATAAGTTCTCTTATAATCATTTCTTGATTTCCCTAAATATATTCCATCTTAATTCCCATACATCGCATCCAAAATTACTTACTAGCGTAATAGAAGTATTATTAATTCTATCATAACTGGATATAAAACTTATCCCTGGATCAGAACCTTGAAAATATGGAATATATGCATTCTCCCCTATCTTATCAAGCCAAATTCCATATCCATAATATTCCGAATTACTGCCGCTTTGTATCGTTAACATTTGTTCCAACATTTCATTAGAGATAAGTTTTCCACCTAATAAGTTTAACCAAAACTTATTTATATCTAAAACTGTCGTAAATCCTCCTCCTGCACCAGTTCCTTTAACATCTACACTATAAATATTAGTATAATATTCTCCAAGTTGTTCATCATATATATATGCGTTAGCACAATTTCCAGGTAATCTATCCAATTCATAGTAACCTGTATCAAACATATTACCAGGTTCAAAAACATTCGTTTTTAAGTATTCATCAAATAATTGACCTGTCACTTTTTCAATAATTAACCCTAATACAACAAATCCAGTATTATTGTACTGGAACCGTTCTCCTGGTTGATACATCATTGGTTTGTTAATAAAAAGTGGTACTAAATCCGAAGACTTTCTAATTTTATAGTTAGGATAATCCTTCCACAGTTCATCATATTCACTCATTATACTTTCATCAAAATAATCTGGAATTCCAGATGTATGACATAACAGTTGTCTAATTGTTATGTTTTTATCAATTTCCTTTAAATCAAAATCAAGTAAGTTTCCTATGTTATCTTCAAATTTTAACTTTCCATTCTCTATTAGTTGTAAAATGGCAACGGCAACAAAAACCTTTCCTGCTGAAGCAGTAGCAAATTTGGTATCAAGTTTATTAGGAATTTTATTGGACAAATCAGCATAGCCATAATTATTTTCAAAAATTACAGTATCGTCTTTAACAACAGAAATACAACCACTAAAATCTTTCTTTATCATCTCTTCAAATTCCATTTTGACCCCCATTTATATTAATTAATTTTTTCTTCGTTAGTGTGTTCTTCGACATATTTAAGAAACTCTGCTGTCTTAGACCAATATTTAATTCCCCAATTTTCAAAATTCCACTCATCCATATAATCATTACATTCATAATCAATATAAAATATTTCTCCATTTTGAACAACAAAATTCGTTGGAAAATAGTCAATATTAGTATTGGATGGGTAAAGAAGGGAGCACATATCATGTATTTGCTTTAAGTAGGATTGTGTCATCTTGTCTTGAAGTACCAGATTGTATATAGTTTCACCATCTATGTATTCTTTTACGATACGTTCTTGTTTAATATCCACATCCAGCATTATAGGGAGTCTTATTCCTATTTTATTTAATCGTTTATAGTCATTTATTTCAGCTTCTATCTTATTTCCAAACTCATAATAATCACATGGTTCGTGGTGTATTTGTTTCAATACATATTGACTTATACCATCAGAAACCAAATAGGAATAGCCACCCTTACCTTTGCCTAGTAATTTTATAAGTTTATATTCTTTATTGTTTACCTTGAGTTCTTTCTCTGTCATACATTTCCCCCACTGTTTATTATTAGAGTATTATAAATTTCTTATATTTTACTACTACTGAAATGTCCCTAAGAACACATATAATCTAGCAATCCAAGCAAAATCAATAGATTGCTTGATACTTACACCATTCTGCTTTCAATATAGCATATTCGTAAGTATCAAGCCATATAGGATTATCATTGCTATTAGTTTTAAAATAGACATTTTGCAAAAGCAAACCCTCACGTCTCATATGTAAGCGTTCAAGTAACTTCCAAGAACGTTCATTCAATGGGCTACACATAGCTATAATACGTCTTGCTCCTAAATGTTTAAAGGCATAGTCAATTAACACCTTTGCTCCCTCTGTAGCATAACCTTGACCTTGATACTTATTATTAAATACATATCCTAATTCAAAAGTATCAAATTCTCCTTTATTAAGATACAAGTTTCCAATTAACTTTTCACTTTCTTTCAAGCAAACCCCATGGAAGGATTCATTATTTGACCTTCTAATTGCTTCCTCTTTAGCCTGATTTTCCGAATAAATATCATATGGTTCAAATTTAACAACTTCTTCATCTGACAAGTATTCATGTAAATCCTGCCAATCACTTTGCTCAAACTTTCTAATTATTAATCTATCCGTAACTATGTTTTCCATCTTAATCTCCTTTATTATTCTATACTTAGCCTTTTAATATTTTTATTTATTCAGATAGTTAATCAACAAAAGGCTTATCAAGCACTCTGCCCAAAGCATTATTATTCTTCAACATCATATTCCAAAACATATTATCTGAAAGACCCAGTCTAGCTAAAAACTGTAACAATCTACACTTGCCTTTTGATAACTTGTTAGGATTGGCCATTTTTTTAATAACTTTTGTATCAAATGAACCATTTCTTTCAAAACACTCACCTAACATACCCAATTGTTTAAACAATTTTTTATTCATCTTCTCAGGCATCATGTATAGCCCTGCAGATCCGCCCCTTATCACCGTTCCAAGATAAGTATAATTTAAGTTTTTTGTAAGTGCAGATAAATATCTTTCTAAATATTTGGACTGTGCTGATTCCATAAATCCAGATTGCACAATAAATCCCATTGCTTTTTTACCATCCAATGTAGGTTCCATACACTCGATTATCTTCATCACAATTCCTGGCATAGCATGAATGTATAATGGCATTGCCACAATGACAGTGTCAAATTCTTTCATATAATTAGCAATCTGTAAAGGGTCCTCCTTTGCTGCATAACATATCTGGTAAGGAGATTTCATCCGATTTATAAACTTCCCAATAAATATTTCCGTATTCCCCTTTTTGGCCTTTGGAGAGCCGTTGATTATTAAGGTGCTCATCTTTATACCTCCTCTAAAGAAAACTCCGCTATGGGTTTTATAATTTCACATTTGCTATAAAATTGATAAAAGCTTCTATGGATGTAGTCCTCATAGATTTTCTTATCTTCTATGGATGCAAAATCACCCTGATAATAAAGCTCTATTTCTGGGTACTTTTCATATCTTGGTATGTGCATAGATTCTCCAGTTTTATAGCTTATATAGGGGAGAAAAAGAGGAATCATTCGGTCAAAAAGTGTTTTAAGATTGCC
>CAYRAL010000025.1:0-8238 GCA_964422235.1 uncultured Candidatus Epulonipiscium sp.
TAATTGATAAAACGGTGGATTGGAATAATGCTACAAATTCTGTCTTTATTTCAGATAAAGGTGGCCTTTCATCTAATGACTTAGCAACTCAGCTCTCTGCCAAGAACTTCGAAATCGCAAAGCTTATGGGCGAAAAAGATTTATTAGAAAAAAGAGTCAAGGAATTAGAAGCTAATATTAAGAACCCAGATAAAGGTAGCGGATCATCAGGTGACCTTAAATATACTTTAAGCTACATAGAAGAGTTTTTTGATTACGAGCATTCTATAGATTGGGATTTCAAACTTTCACAAACAAGCTCCCGTATCAATGTAGAAGTTAGTTTTGACTCTCGATATGACGGTAAGAAATGGGATAATCTATCCACATCAAAAAGAGAAAGTTTCTTTAGAGATATCGCAAGGGAAATACGTGTAGATTTCAAGGACGCTGCCATTAATGGAAGTGTAATTGATAGTCGTACGGATAAATCTATGGGCACATTTTCTTACTCAAAGAGTAACTCCTTCTCTTATACTGACGATAGTTCAACCTCATTTACAGCCTTAGAAAAAGACCTTAAAAACCTGGTTAAAAAAGTAGATGGTACTGATATTCCAATCGATGATATTATCATTAAAGGAACTGAAGATAATATTACTTTTACCGTATACGTAGACTTATATAGCCGTACTCTTCAAAATGACTGGGATTATGCTATGGAAGATAACCCACGTGAGATCAGACAGTTAATGGAGTATATCCAAGAAGAAATTTTACGTGATTTCAGATATGCTTCTGTTCAAGGTTTTATAGAGGACTTGGACTCTAGAAATACACTTGCTAAGTTTGATGGTAGAAGACTTTACTAAGGAATTTCAAAACAGGATGCCTACAAAAGGGCACCCTGTTTTTTGTTCTTTACTTATTTTTTCCTAGTTCTTTTTTAAGAAACTTTCCTGTATAAGATCCTTCTACCTTGGCAACCTCTTCCGGTGTACCAGTGGCTATAACTTCTCCACCCTTGTTCCCACCTTCTGGCCCTAAATCAACAATATAATCTGCTATTTTAATAATATCTAGATTATGTTCTATCACCACAACTGTATTCCCACCTTCAATCAGGCGTTGCAGTATAGCAATAAGCTTTCTTACATCTGCAAAATGAAGACCTGTGGTAGGCTCATCTAAAATATACATAGTTTTACCTGTGCTTCTTTTGCTTAGTTCTGTGGCTAGTTTTACCCTTTGGGCTTCTCCACCTGATAGGGTTGTAGACGGTTGTCCTAGCCTAACATATCCTAAGCCTACATCAAATAGTGTTTGTATTCTTCGGTGAATAGCTGGGATTTTCTCAAAAAACTTTAAAGCCTCTTCCACTGTCATATCTAAAACATCAGATATGGATTTATTCTTATATTTTACTTCTAGAGTTTCCCTATTGTATCTCTTGCCATGACAAACTTCGCAAGGAACGTATACATCTGGTAGGAAATGCATTTCTATTTTAAGCATTCCATCTCCACGACAAGCTTCACATCGACCACCCTTTACGTTAAAACTAAAGCGTCCCTTTTGATAGCCTTTCATTTTAGATTCTTGAGTCTGAGCAAACACATCTCTTATTTGATCAAATATGCCTGTATAGGTTACTGGATTAGATCTTGGTGTACGGCCTATGGCGGACTGATCTATATTAATCACCTTATCTAGATTTTCTATGCCTAATATATCATCATGCAATCCTGGTTTTACCTTTGCTCTTTGTAGCTGTTTGGATAAACTCTTTAATAATACTTCATTAATTAAAGAGCTTTTTCCAGAACCTGATACACCTGTTATACAGGTCATATTGCCTAGTGGTATAGAGGCTGTAACATTTTTTAAGTTGTTTTCTCTTGCCCCTTGGATTGTAATCCAATTACCGTTCCCTTTTCTTCGCTCAGAGGCTATGGCTATTTGTTTTTTACCACCTAGGTAGGCCCCTGTCTCTGAATTTTCACAAGCAATAATCTCATCTACAGGCCCTGATACAATTACCTCACCGCCATGAGCCCCGGCCCCCGGTCCTATGTCTACAATCCAGTCTGCTTCAAACATGGTGTCCTCATCATGCTCAACAACGATTAATGTATTGCCCAAATCCCTGAGCCTTTTAAGTGACTTAAGGAGCCTTTCGTTATCTCGTTGGTGAAGTCCAATACTAGGCTCATCTAGTATATATATAACCCCAACTAGGCCTGAACCTATTTGGGTTGCTAGTCTAATTCTCTGAGCTTCTCCCCCAGATAGTGTCCCTGCTGCTCTAGAAAGAGTCAGATAATCAAGCCCTACATCAACTAAAAATCCTATTCTCTCATTTATTTCCTTTAATACCTGAGTCCCTATCTCTACTTGGCGTTTTGTGAGTGCCATGGTTTTAAAGAAGTTTTGAACATCTCCTATTGGCATCTCACTTACCGTGTGAATATTTGCGCCTCCAACAGTTACAGCTAGTGCATTTGGATTTAATCTAGCTCCCTTACATGTTGGACAAGGCGTATTAGTCATAAGATCCTCATATCCTTGTTTCATATACTCTGATGAAGTTTCATTATATCTACGTTCAATATTAGCTAGAACCCCTTCAAAGGCATAATCATACTCACGTGTTCCATACTCACCGCTAAACTTAAACTTTACCTTTTCGCCATTGGTACCATATAAAATCATCTCTTGGACCTTTTTAGGTAGTTTCTCAAAAGGCGTTGACATATCAAATTTGTATTTAGGCATTAGGGCCGCAAATAAAGCATAGGCATAGCTTTCAGGTTTATCGATAGATCCCCATCCTGAGACTGCAATTGCTCCATCCCCTAAAGAAAGGGTGGGATTCGGTATGACTAAGTCTGGGTCTAATTCCATTCGATTACCTAGACCTGTACAGGTTGGACAGGCACCAAAAGGATTATTAAAAGAAAATGTACGGGGCTCTATCTCATCAATATTAATATTACAATCAGCACATGCAAAACTTTGACTAAAGTTTAGTTCTTCTTGCCCAACAAGATCTACAATTAATAATCCTCCTGTTAGATTCATAATGGCTTCTATTGAATCTGTCAGTCTTTTTTCCATATCTTTTTTAATAACAAGTCGATCCACTACGATTTCAATATTGTGTTTTTTATTTTTTTCTAATTTTATATTTTCATCTGATAAATCATAAATCTCTCCGTTAATACGTACCCGGATATATCCTTCTTTAGCCGCATTGTCAATTACTTTTTCATGTCTCCCTTTGCGCCCTCGCACCATAGGTGCTAGAAGCTGAATCCTTGTTCCTTCTTCAAGCTCCATAATGCTATCTACGATTTGATCGATGGTTTGCCTTTTAATTTCTTTGCCACACTTTGGACAGTGTGGTATCCCTACTCTAGCATACAAGAGTCTTAAATAGTCGTAAATCTCTGTTACGGTTCCCACTGTAGAACGGGGATTTCGGCTAGTTGTTTTTTGATCAATTGCAATCGCTGGGGATAAGCCTTCTATATGATCTACATCTGGCTTTTCCATTTGCCCCAAAAACTGCCTTGCATAGGATGATAAGGATTCCATATAACGCCTTTGTCCTTCTGCATATATGGTATCAAAGGCTAATGATGATTTACCCGAACCACTCAATCCAGTAAAAACAATAAACTTTCCACGTTCTAATTCTAAATCTATATTTTTAAGATTATTCTCTCTTGCACCTTTAATAATTATTTTATTATTCATTCTACACCTTCTATCATAAGTTTTGTATCTTATTATATCATAATTTGTCCAATTACAAAACATATGTTCTGATTTTAATCCATTTTTAGCAGTTGCTTCTTGAGTTCTTGTAACTGATCTCTAATTTGAGCAGCATTTTCAAACTGTAAATCTGCGGCTGCTTTTCGCATTTCTTTTGTCATCTTAATAATAAGTGCATCTATTTCTTTTTTGCTCATTGATTCTGGATCTTTTTCAGAGAAGTAATCTTCAGCTTTTTCTGCCGCCTTAGTTGCTGTAATTGCATCTCTTATCTCTTTTATAATAGTTGTAGGCGTAATGCCATGTTCTTCATTATACGCATTCTGAATTGCCCTACGACGATTGGTTTCAGATATGGTTTTTTCCATAGAATTAGTGATGCGGTCTGCATACATAATAACTTCCCCTTTAGCATTACGAGCAGCCCGTCCTACAGTTTGCATTAAAGCTGTTTCTGAGCGCAAAAAACCTTCCTTATCTGCATCTAAGATAATGACTAAAGAAACTTCTGGCATATCAAGTCCTTCTCTTAGTAAGTTTATGCCTACTAAAACATCAAATACCCCCAGGCGAAGATCCCTTATGATTTCAACTCTTTCTAAGGTTACAATATCTGAATGTAAGTACTTGACCTTTATTCCCATTTCTTTAAGATAATCTGTCAGATCTTCTGACATCCGTTTTGTTAAGGTCGTAATAAGAACCCTCTCATTAAGTAAGACTCGTTTATTAATCTCACTAATCACATCATCTATTTGACCTTTGATAGGTCTCACTTGGATTGGTGGATCTATTAGGCCTGTAGGTCTGATTAATTGTTCTGCAATTGTGGCTGAATGTTCAAGCTCATATTGGGCAGGAGTGGCTGATACAAATAGAACCTGATTAACTTTAGCTTCAAACTCACTAAACATAAGGGGTCTATTATCAAGAGCTGATGGTAGCCTAAATCCATAATCCACAAGAACTGTTTTTCTAGCTTTATCTCCGTTATACATGGCTCTAACTTGAGGTATTGTCATATGAGACTCATCAATCATAATCAAAAAATCATCTGGAAAATAATCAATTAGAGTAAAGGGTGTACTTCCTGCTTCTCTTCCTGACAAATGCCTTGAATAGTTCTCAATTCCTGAGCAATAGCCTACTTCCCTCATCATTTCAATGTCAAAGTCCGTACGCTGAGATAGCCTTTGTAGTTCAAGGAGTTTATCTTCTGCTTTAAGCTCTTCAAGTCTTTCTTGAAGCTCTATATCAATAGACTGTATGGCTAATTCCATTTTTTCTGGGCTAATCGAATAGTGAGAAGCTGGGAATATAGAAACATGTTCTCGTATTCCTAACACTTGCCCTGTAAGGGTATCTATTTCTGAAATCCGATCAATTTCATCTCCAAAGAATTCTACTCTAATGGCATGTTCGGACTGGTTAGCTGGTATGATTTCTATGACATCTCCTCTTACCCTAAAAGTTGCCCTCATAAAATCTATATCATTACGGCTATATTGTATTGCAATGAGTTTCCTAAGAACGTCATCCCGGTCAATTTCCATACCAGTCCTTAGAGATAATACTAAGTTTTCATAATCTATAGGGTCTCCAAGTCCATATATACAAGATACACTGGCCACAATAATAACATCCCTCCGCTCAGCTAACGATGCCGTTGCAGAGTGACGAAGTTTATCTATTTCTTCGTTGACAGAAGAATCTTTCTCAATATAAGTATCCGTATGAGCCACGTAGGCTTCTGGCTGGTAATAGTCATAATAAGACACAAAATATTCAACTGCATTATCTGGAAAAAATTCCTTGAATTCACTATAAAGTTGAGCTGCAAGGGTTTTATTATGCGCTATAATAAGTGTTGGCCTTTGTGTTTTCTCAATTATATTTGCCATGGCAAAGGTTTTACCTGACCCTGTTACGCCAAGTAATGTTTGATGCATATTATCATCTTCAATACTATCTACTAACTCTTTAATAGCCCTTGGCTGATCTCCTGTTGGTTTGTATTCCGATACAAGCTTAAATTTATTCATTATCTGTCCTCTTTTGCTTTTTAAATTTTTATAGCCCAACTGTCATTAAGATTCCAAAAATTATTCCTAAAATAACTGCTACTGTGGTTAGTCTTCCATTCCAAATCTCTTTTGATTCTGGAAGTAATTCCTCACAAACAATATACAAAATCACACCTGCTGCAAGTCCCATTGCTAGTGTAACCACAATTGGAGATAGGGAACTAGCCATAAATCCTACTATTGTACCGACTCCCATTAAAGATGCCAAGGTAACACAAATGGCCCCTAGTTTTTTTCCTTCTACACCACCTTTCTGAAATGGTATAGCAATAGTCATCCCTTCTGGAATACTATGGATCATAACAATAAGAGCTACTTTAATGCCTGTTAGTGGCGAAATAGCAAATAGTGCACCTAATACAATTCCCTCTGGAATATTATGTAAGGCAATAGCCATGGTTAGTACGATACCCGTTCTTACACTATTTGATTTTTTTGTATATACCTTGTTCATCAATACATTTGTAATATTATCTAATGATAAACCTATACTCAGACCTAATATAACCCCCACTAATGCCACTACTACACCAGCTTGCCTAAAAGCACTGGGTAATATATCAAAGCAAATAATAGCAGTCATTAAACCTGCTGACAGCCCTAGGACCATACCCTGCAACCTTTTATTTTTTATCTTCAACAGTGCAAATAATATGACACCTATTGCTACACCTACCCCTTTTGCAATAAGGCCAATTCCACCTGCAATCCATATATTCATAGCATGCCTCCTACTACAAATATATGGACAAAATAGCTTATTAGAACGTCAACCTATAATAGTCCCATCTGTCCTACAAGTGGGACTGTAAACATAATCCCTTTCCCTGTTGAATCCTCATCAATACCCAGTATATTTGCTACTTCATCCATGGCTAGAAGGACAGTTTCTTCATCATGAACAACGGAAAAAATGGTTTTGTTAAAGTTAGATGTAAGGGCTAAATCTATGGTGGGAGAAGCTAGATCATACATATTGTATGTGGGAATAGACAATGATGCCGCTCCCATTGTTTCTACTACAGTAGCGCCCGGCACCCCTATTTCTTCTAATTTTCCCAGAACAGCTTTTGCTTTATAATGTTCTTGGATAACAATAAAAAGAACAAATGATTTTTTCATCTCATCACTCCTCATCCACCTGCAATGTTTCTTTCTGCGCCCTAATATGACGTTGTAAATCTCCACCCCTAAAGTGAGTAACTGGAAGTACAAACATTATTCCCTTATTAGGAACCATCATATCTCCACCCAGAATTTCTTCAATACTTTTCATTGCATCATGTATTTGCTCATCTTTTTCTATTACTGAAAAAATCGTTCTATTGTTTCTTGTATCCCCTTGTAATGACTCAACTAATTTAAATAAAAAGCTTTTTTCCTCTTCTTCTTCTTGAATCTTCCTTGATCCCATGGTATTAATAACTGTCGCCCCTCTTATGCCTAAGTGTTGAAGACTTGTTAATATTTCTGATAAATATTGCGTCTCATTTAAAACAATAAATAACACATACATACCCTCACTCCTCTACTTTTTACCTACATTGTATCAGAATCCACTATACTTTATCAACATGATAATAAAATAGGCCATACTACAATACAACCTTAGTGGTTGCACTATATTTGGCCTGTTTTTATCTTGTTTTATCCTGCTGTTGATTGTTGCAATTTTTCTGTTTGATCAACCGTTGTAAGTGTTTGAATAAACTCTTCTATGTCTCCATCTAGTATATGCTCAAGTCTGTGGAGTGTTAATCCAACCCTATGGTCTGTAACACGTCCTTGTGGGAAGTTATAGGTACGGATACGCTCACTTCTATCACCTGTTCCAACTTGGCTTTTCTTTTCTGCTGCAAGTTCTGCTTGCTGCTTGGATTGCTCCAATTCATATAGCCTTGCACGTAGTACTTTAAAGGCTTTATCTTTATTTTTTAGCTGAGATTTTTCATCCTGACAAGATATTATAAGTCCTGTGGGGACATGAGTAAGGCGTACTGCTGAGTCTGTTGTATTAACTGACTGACCACCATTCCCTGATGAACGAAATACGTCTACCCTTACCTCATTCATATTAATCTGTACATCTACATCTTCTGCCTCTGGCAAAACAGCTACTGTTACAGTTGAGGTATGAATACGTCCGCCAGATTCTGTGGTTGGTATTCGTTGTACACGGTGCACGCCACTTTCATACTTAAGCTTAGAATATGCCCCTTGCCCTTGAATCATAAAGATTGCTTCTTTAAAGCCACCAATTCCACTTTCGTTAAGTGACATGGTGTCTACTTTCCAGTGATTACGCTCTGCATATCTTGAGTACATACGAAAAAGGTCGGCTGCAAAAAGTGCAGCTTCGTCACCTCCAGCTCCACCCCTAATTTCTACAATAACG
>CAYRAL010000025.1:8248-11137 GCA_964422235.1 uncultured Candidatus Epulonipiscium sp.
TCTTCTAATCTTTCAATATTACTCTTATTTTCTGCCAACTCTTCTTTAACAAGTTCCTTAAAGTCATCTTCTAATTGATCATCTAACATTGTTAAAGCATCATCTATTTCTTCTAGGGTCCCTTTATATTCCTTGTATTTGTCTATAATAGGGGTTAAATCGCTATGCTCCTTCATTAGCTTTCTCCAGACATCTTGATCTGATATAACTTCTGGGTCACTTATTTGAGTTGCAATATCATCATATTTTTTTACTAATTCATCCATCTGTCCAAACATATTTTCACCTCTTAGTCTACTTTGTTAATCTATCATCTAATATCCCTAGTACAATCCTATCTTTATAAGCTAAATCTTTAATCTCTTCTATGTGCAAAAAGCCATTTTCAACCATAATATTGCGTACATCTTTACTCTGATTATATCCTATTTCATAGGCTAACATACCACCTTGAACCAGAATTCTTTTTGCTTGTTTCGTTATTTTTCTGTAAAAGTTAAGGCCATCTTCTCCCCCATCTAAAGCTAGTATAGGTTCATGATCTTTTACATCACTTTCAAGTTCAGTACAATCTTTAGATGTAATATAAGGTGGATTTGATACGATTAAATCAACTTGCTGATCTGATTGATAGTCACTCAAAAGATTACTATAAAGCCACTGTATACGATTGTCCACTTGGTTCTTTTTTGCATTTTTCTTTGCTATTTCTAAAGCTTTCATAGAAATATCTATGCCTGTGATTTGGGTATGGGGCAAGAATTTAGCTAAACTAATACTGATACATCCAGAGCCTACCCCTACTTCTACAATCCTTTTAAATGGTTTTTTCTTTGATTTCTCTATTAATACCTCTACTAATGTCTCTGTATCTTGTCTTGGTATAAGGACATTTTCATCTACATAGAAAGAAAGCCCCATAAATTCCTGCTCATTTGTTATATATTGTAAGGGAATACCACTGCATCTTTTTAAAATATATTCTTTATAAGTCTTTTGATCTTGCTCAGTGACCTGTAAGTTAGAATTTAGAATCCGCTCTAGCTTGGTGTACCCTAAGGTATGAAGGGCTAATAATTCCGCATCAATACTTGCATTTTGTTTGTGACAGTCTTTAAGATACGTATAGCCTTCTTTAACTAGCTGATGCACTGTTAGTAACGGGCCCTGCTTGGGACTCTTCCCTTGTTGATCCATATTCTAATACTCCCTTAACTGCTGCAATAGCAACTTCTATTTGCAAATCATCAGGTTCTCTTGTTGTAAACTTTTTTTGTAACCACATGCCTGGTTTACTAAATAATTCTGCCATCTTGCTTTCTTCTGAACGCCTTGCCCAGCGTATAAATTCATAAGAAACCCCTGCAATAAAAGGCACCATAACAACTCTTATAAGGGTTCTTTGCCATAATATTTGTGTGGTAAAAACACTAAATACTAGGATACTTACAATCATGATTACAAAAAGGAAACTGGTCCCACAGCTTTTGTGTAAACGACTGCATTCTCTTACATTTTCTATTGTCAATTCTTTTCCCTGATCAAGGCAGTTAATAGTCTTATGCTCTGCACCATGGTACTGGAATGTTCTTTCAATATCTTTCATTTTAGAGATTAATGTCATATATCCTAAAAATAGTGCTATCCTAACAATACCTTCTACTAGGTTTTGTAATAAAGATGTTGGTAGTAGCCCTTTGATAAAACGACTTAGCCACATAGGTAGTACCATAAAAATCCCAATCGCCAACACAAAGGAAATGGCCATTGTAATGTTAATGATAATCTTATCTGCTTGATCTCCAAAAGTTTTGGTTATCCATTTTTCAAATTTTGATGGCTCTTCCTCATACTCTTCTCCTCCAAACACTTCTGCTGAATAAGTCAATGTTTGGATACCGACAACAAAAGATTCTATAAAGGCTACAATCCCTCGTATAATTGGTAATCTAAAAGCTTTAACCTTATCTGCAACACTCGTTACTGCTTTGGTATCACTTACGATTTTTCCTGTATCTTTACGGACGGCTACAGTATAAACTTCTGAGCCTCTCATCATAACACCTTCAATAACTGCTTGCCCACCTATACTATTTTTCTTAACCTTACTTTGATTCATACTTTCACCCCTTGTCTACTCCCATATTATAATGCTCTAAATAAAACAAAAAGGAGCTGAGCCCATCCTCAACCCCCTACAGATTTTACTGATTACCATATTTCTTATTGAATTTATCAATACGTCCTCTAGCTGTTGCTGCTCTTTGTTTTCCAGTATAAAAAGGATGACATTGTGAACAAACTTCAACCTTGATATTATCTGATGTAGATCTTGTCATAAAAGTGTTTCCACAGTTACATGTAACTGCACACTCTTCATATTTCGGATGTATACCTGCCTTCATTAAACTTCACCTCTTTCAACATTTACAAACTATATAATCTTATTAACTCATAAGCTCATTATAACATTAGTATTATATCATAGCACCGTAATCGGTGCAAGCAATTAAACTTATTTAATGGTGTTTATAAATTCTTTATTGGTTTTTGATTTTGACAATGCATCAATAATTCTTTCTGTTGACTCAATGGTATTTACTCTTCCCATTTTGCGCCTTAAAGTTAGGACACCATTTAGCTCATCTTCACTTAGAAGTAAGTCTTCTCGTCTTGTGCCTGATTTTCTAATATCTATAGCAGGGAAAATTCGCCTTTCCGCCAGTTGTCGATCTAAAACCAACTCCATATTTCCAGTGCCTTTAAATTCCTCAAAAATCATGTCATCCATTTTACTTCCCGTCTCCACAAGTGCCGTGGCAAGAATTGTTAGACTTCCACCTTCTTCTATATTTCTTGCTGCCCCAAAAAACTTCTTTGGCATATATA
>CAYRAL010000026.1:0-11070 GCA_964422235.1 uncultured Candidatus Epulonipiscium sp.
AACATTTTGATTTACAAAATGGTATATGCACATAAATTCCAAGCTCCATTGTCTGCCTCTTTCTTACTCTGTTTCTAGTTTTAAAACACTCATAAATGCTTCTTGTGGTACTTCTACACTTCCTACCTGTCTCATTCGCTTTTTACCTTCTTTTTGTTTTTCAAGAAGTTTACGTTTTCGTGAAATGTCACCACCGTAGCATTTAGCAAGAACGTCTTTCCTAACCGCACTTATAGTTTCCCTTGCTATTATTTTGTTACCTATAGCTGCTTGTAAAGGAATTTCGAATAGATGCCTATCTATCTCTGTTTTGAGTTTTTCTACAATCTTACGTCCTCTATCTTCTGCCTTATCCTTGTGAACAATAAATGATAGGGCATCAACAGTTTCATGGTTAACAATTATATCTAGTTTAACAAGTTCTGACTCTTCATATCCTATTAACTCATAATCAAATGAGGCATATCCCCTTGTCTTTGATTTAAGTACATCAAAAAAGTCATATATAATCTCATTAAGGGGTAGGTGGTATTTAAGTACTGCCCTAGTTTCTTCTAAGTATTCCATACCTAGGTACTCCCCTCGCCTTTCCTGGCAAAGTTCCATAATTGGACCTATATAATCACTTGGCACCATTATCTCTGCTTCTACAATAGGTTCTTTTACATAGGATATTTCTGTTTCTTCTGGTAGGTTTGATGGGTTTGATAGTTCGAATTCCTCCCCATTAGTTTTACAAACTTTATAAATAACACTTGGTGCTGTTGTTATTATATCTAGGTTATATTCTCTTTCTAATCTTTCCTGGATTATTTCAAGATGTAAAAGTCCTAAGAAGCCGCAGCGAAATCCAAATCCTAGTGCTACAGATGTCTCTGGTTCAAATGATAGTGACGCATCATTTAGCTGTAATTTCTCTAGACTTTCACGAAGATCTCCATACTTAGCTCCATCTGCTGGGTACATACCACAATATACCATTGGATTTACCTTCTTATAACCTGGTAAGGCTTCTGTATCTAAATGCCTAGCATCTATAACAGTATCACCTACACTGGTATCAGAAACATTCTTAATACTGGCTGTTATATAACCTACCTCGCCAGCTGTTAGTTCATCTGTCGGCCAGTACTGGCCTGCACCAAAGGTTCCAACTTCCACTACTTCAAATTCTTTGCCAGTAGCTGACATATGAATGTTCATGCCTGCCTTTACCCTACCTTCTTTAATCCTACAAAAAACAATAACTCCTTTATATAAGTCATATATTGAGTCAAATATTAGGGCCTGCAGGGGGGCATCCTTGTCTCCTTTAGGCGGTGATATTAATTTAGTTACCTGTTCAAGAACTTCTTCTATATTTATTCCGTCTTTTGCAGATATCATAGGTACCTGGTCAGCTTCTATACCAATTGTATCTTCTATTTCTTTTTTTACTCTTTCTGGATCAGCATTAGGAAGGTCTATCTTGTTAATTACTGGTAAAATATCAAGATCATGATCTAATGCCAAGTATAGGTTGGCTAATGTTTGTGCTTCTATGCCCTGGGCAGCATCTACAACTAATATTGCTCCTTCACAAGCTGCTAAACTTCTTGATACTTCATAGGTAAAATCCACATGTCCTGGTGTATCAATTAGATTAAATATATATTTTTCACCATTATTGGCATTGTATAATAAGCGCACGGCTTGTGATTTAATTGTAATTCCCCGTTCTCTTTCTAAATCCATATTATCAAGTACTTGTGATTGCATCTCTCTTTCTGTTAAGGTTCCTGTCATTTGGATGATGCGGTCTGCAAGTGTTGATTTTCCATGATCAATATGGGCAATAATACAAAAATTTCGTATGTGATGTTGGTCTGTAATAACCATTCATCTGTTCCTCCTTCGTTTTTTCGTAGTTCTAGTCTCATTGTGTATAGTATCGACTTATTATAGCATAGTCAAGCTTTACCCTTCAATCTTTTTTAATTACCTCCATTAAAAGCTCTGCTACAATCTCCATTGTATTTAATGCCTCTTCTTTGGTATTGTTTTCATTTCCTATTTCGATTAGAAGTGACTTTGGCTTCATATGCAAACTGTAACGATAAGGTTTAACCAGTGTTTTGCGTGTAAATCCTGGATATTTTTCAATTGCTTTAAGTTGCATTTGGAGTGCTAGGGCCATATTATCTTCTATATAAGGATTAGGCAAACTAGTAAGAGGTGTTAGTTTTCCTTTCTGTTGAATCTGGCAAAATCCATTGACAAACATTAATTGTGCTGTTTCTTCTCCCTTTATGTTGGTTGAAAACTTTTTATCACCACTCCCCCCATCTCTATGTATATCAATGGCTACTTCGATACTAGGATTTTCTTCTAGAATCTTTCTCACTTCTATTTGCATTCTGCCATAAGCATCCTTCCCTTCAGTAGCAGGTGTTTTTTCAAATCTACTTGTACAATGTAGGGTTTCAACACCGTACTGCGTTTCTAGGAGCTCCTTTAGGTATTCTCCTAAATCTACAACGCCACCACCACTTGGTTCTTCTCCTGCAAACCGTTCATAAGGATGAGTGTGAAAGATAATAACCTTAGGCCCCTTTGTTGATGTGTTAATATTAAATCTTTTTTGAGCAAGTTTTATACTATCTATTTGTTTCATTGCTTGGTTTTCAAAGTTTAGATTAGAATCAAAATTAATGAGCTTAGACGTTACGTAACTATCATTTCTCAACTCTTCCACGGTTACTGCTTTCCCCAAACTAATCGTATCTTCGAAATGAGTTATTGATAATTCATCTTTTTCATCAAAATAATCTTCATTTGTTTTAGATTCATTTTTGCTGCCTTTTTTACTAAATCCTATTAAAGTATTATAGGCGTCATGATTACTCATAAACGTGCCATATTTTATTAATGGAATGTTCTTTTCTATTAAAGTTCTATAGTTAGATATATCTATTTCCGTTAATTCATATATCAGTTGATTGAATATATTTGCTTCTTTATTTTGTTCTTGGACCATGGTAGCTGGAATAACATTAGATATAACCTTGGTATAAAAATATGTATTCATATTTGTGCCCATAATTTTACCTTGGTATATGCCGTATCCTTGCCATAGGGTAAGGATTATTATAAGAACTATAGCAAGAGAGTTTGTTTTTTTAAGTTTTATCACCATTGTACTCATCATATACCCCCTTATCAGTGCTTGTAATTATTTTATTCTAATAGGGGGTAATATATGATAGTTAGTACTTAAAACGATTAATGTCCTCTATGCTAATCCCTGGGTGCATGGCAATATTAATTCCATTTGCAATAATGGTAGATAGGTATTCGATGACCTCATCTATTTCTTTTGGAGTTACAAACATGTTGCCTATATGGGGATATAGGACCTCTTTAACTAAAAGATATTTTTCTTGTTTGCTAAGTCTTTCGAGCATTTGATAAAATTCCTTGTTATCAGTCTCACCTAGCATAGCTTCTATTAAATGGTCCAGCATATCATTCACCAGTGTTGCTGCGTCTACAACAGTAGGCACGCCTATGGCAATGACAGGACATCCTATATTCTCCTGTGTAATCGCTTTACGCTTGTTACCGATTCCGGCTCCTGGCTCTATACCCGTATTATTAATTTGTATGGTTGTATTAACCCGGCCTGCATTCCTTGACCCTAAGGCATCTACTACCAGTACATAGTCTGGCTTTATTTTATCCACTACACCACTAATGATTTCACTTGTTTCAATCCCTGTAATGCCCATAACTCCTGGTGTAATAGCACTTAATTCACAAACAGACTCATCTATTTGCCAGGGAAGCTTTTGCTCAATGTGTCTTGTTACAACGACTTTGGCTGCTACTTTAGGACCTAGTGCATCTGGGGTGGCATTGCGGTTACCCAGACCTATAACCAGCACATTTTTTTGTTTGGTCTTTGGCAAAAGAGTTAAAAGCTCCTTGGCAAATATCTCAATTACTTTTCCATGGGCGTCTGGATCATTGATCTGCATATTAGGACTCTCTATGGTAATATAGGTCCCCTTTGATTTTCCCATTTGCTTTTCGCCCTCTTGGTTTTCAATAAGGACTCTTGTAATGTTTATTTGATCCTCAGTATTTTGAAACCTTTGGACAGATACGCCTGGAATACCAGATGATTGGCCTTCTGCCCCTCCCCCTTCTGAGCCCAGCCTTTCTTTCTCTAGAGCCTCGCTAACCTCAATTGCTAAATCTGTGCGAACATTAATCTGATTGGGCTGTAATTGATTTTTATTCTCCTTTTTATCCACCAATATAACCCTCCTTTTTATGTTATAATTTTAAAAGCTTCTTAAGTGCTATCTTTTCCATTTCCCTCTATAGATATACATTGACTTATCCCAGGTTTTGCTTTATAATTTACTTTGATTAATAGAACTTATAAAAATGTTCGTTATTCCCCAATAACTTAATCAAACCGTGTCGAAAATCATGTAAAGTATTTCAGGAGGTGCCTTAATGGCCAATATTAAATCAGCTAAAAAAAGAGTAAGAGTTAACGCAACGAAAGCTGCTCGTAACAAAGCAATTCGTTCTTCAGTTAAAACTGCAATCAAGAAAGTTGTTGTAGCAATCGAAAACAATAACATAGACGAAGCTAAACCAGCATTAGTAAACGCTATAACTGCAATTGATAAAGCGACAACTAAAGGTGTTTTTCACAAAAAAGCAGCAGCACGTAAAAAGTCTTCACTAACAAAGCAAGTTAACAAAATTGCATAAGTAAAGCAAAAACAAACAGATCATCTAGAGATGATCTGTTTGTTTTTATAGGCCTTAGCTAGCATACTTAATTAAAATAAGTTCAACAGCAAGTTCCGCTTTCATCATGCCTGTTTTTATATTCACATCAGCCTCTAAACATTCTTTAATGGCATTTTCTAATTGGCTAAATGTAAAATTAGAAGATTGATTGACACACTCTGTGACCATAAAGGATCTAAATCCCGTTCTTGCCACTATACTTTGATTGCCATGGCCTTTTTGTCTCATGTATTTAACTTTTAGAATCATTCTAAATTGCCTAGCCATCATTGCTAAAATACCAATAGGAGATTCTTTCATTTCCAAAAGATTAGAATAAATCTCTAATACACCCTTGGTATCCTTGTTGCCCAGCATTTTAACAAGCTCAAATATACGGATATCTAATGAATGGGTACATATGTTGTCTATTACTTCTTTTGTAACTTCCCCCTCTGTATTGTATGAGGCTAACTTTTTAATTTCGTTTACAATACTTTCCATACCCGCTGGTAGGACCCTAACAAAATATTCTACTAGTTGATTGCTCATATTAACCTTATGGTTAAAAAGTTCTTTTTTTGTCCAGACCACAAGTTCTTTATCAGATGGAATCTTAAATTCTACTACCACATGATTTTTATTTGTTTTTTTGTATAAACTAAGCCTTTTATCCACTTCACTTTCCATAAAAACAATACACACACTAGCTGGAAGTTTGTCTATATAGTTAGAAAGCTTATCTGACTCCTCTTTTTTGCCACTTTTAAAAAAACCACTATCTTTAATAATCATAAGCCTTCTTTCACTCATAAAAGGCATGGTTTCTGCAAAGTCGATAATTTGATCTGTCCCTATACCCTTTCCGTCATGTATCTCAAGGTTCATAATTTCATATGATGGATCAATAATCTTCTTTTTTATACCATCGACATATTGCTTTTTCATATAATCTTCTTTTCCATAACACAAGTATAAGCTTTGAATTACTTCCATAACATTCTTTTATCCTCCATTAAATTCATTTTAACCGTTTTACTGTTGCTATATGTTGTAATAGCACCTGTGTCTTTGGTTAGTTGTACTGGCACATTATTTTTTTCATATCGATCAAGGACCTCAGTGTGGGGATGATTATATCTATTCTTTTTGCCACAGCTAACAATGGCAAGATTAGGACTTACCCCAGTAATAAGCTCTTGAGTAGATGATGTCTTTGATCCATGGTGAGGTACTTTTAGGATGTTAATATGATTTTTATCTATATGTTTAACCATTTTTTTCGTAGTTTTCTTCTATATCTCCTGTAAAATAATAAGATACCATACCATATTTTAACACTAAAACCACAGATGAGTCATTGCCTTCTAAAAAGGACAAATCTTCAAAAGGATAGATACATTCCATTACTATTTCTTTATCTTTTATAACATCTTTGGCCCTAATTTTATGCACTGGAATATCTGACCATCGTATTATATCATAAAATGTCTTAAAGTGGGGCTCCTGAATGGCTAGTTCTGATAAAAATAATTGATCAATAGGATAGGATAAGGCAAGTTCACCAATTCCATCCATATGATCTGAGTGAGCATGGGATAATATAGCACCATCTACTCTTCTAATGCCATTGTATTTCAAATACTGCTCAATCTTTTTGCCACTGCCTGCTGGTCCGCCATCTATAATAAATGTTTTATGATGTGGCGTTGTAATAATAATAGAATCTCCCTGGCCTACATCTAAAAATGTAACGACCAAATCTCTTGGAAGTGTCCTTTTTACCCCGATAATAGCTAAAAACAGGATATTAATACCCAAAGCATAACTTTTTATACGTTTTCTTGCTTCCAGGCTTAAGTGTAAATATCCTATGATAGATCCTAAAAATAATAGATATAGGGTTAGCTCTACTAAATCTGGTCTACCAATAATGATGTTAGAAAACGGAATATCCAGTGCTAAAACAGATAATTTTTCTATCATCTTAAGTAAGTAGTATGCGCTACCTATAATCACTTTTCCTAACATTAAGTTGATAGGAAAAACAACCATAGCAACAAACCCTATCATCACAACAAGGGTGATTAAGGGTATTAATAATAGATTTGCAAGGACACCGATTGGCGTAATAACATAATAGTAGTAGGCAATGATCGGAATCGTTCCCAGTGTTACAGCTATTGTGGGAGCGATATAGTTTCTAATTTGCTTTGGTATGATAAACATTCTCTTGAAAAAAGGCGTTAGTAATATTAAGCTTCCTACGGCAATAAAAGAAAGTTGAAATCCAATATCCCATAAAGACAAATTATTATATAATAGCAGCACTAATGCCGCAAAGCTCAAGGAGGTTATGGCATCAGGTTTTTCATCTACTAGGCTAGCTATGATGATGATTGAAATCATTATGACAGATCTGCTTATAGAAATACTAAAACCTGTGAGGGCTGCATACATCCATAATATAAATAGGACCATTATGGACTGAATATTCCTTCCAAGTCCTATCTTTTTTAATATCCACCACAAGACACCTGCTATAACAGACATATGAAGTCCCGATATGGCTAATACATGAGCAATTCCTACGTCTGCGTATAATTCCTGTATTTCTTTTGATAAAAACACCCTATCCCCTAGCAACATAGCTTTCATTATTTGAGCTTCATTGTAGGGCATAACACGCTCAAACATATTACTATAGTAGTTTTGTATTCCTTTCGTTAGGGGTACTTTTTGTACTCCCTCATCAATACTAAATATATCTGCTTTGAGCTTTGCAGATATACCCCTAATGAGTAGGTAACGACGCTCATTAAATCCTCCTGGATTCCTTGGAAAGGATAATGCCTCTATTGTACCCTTGGCTGTAATAATGTCGCCTTGAGACGCTATTTTAAACTGTTTTCCCGTTTCTAGCTTAATTTTCGTATTAATATTACTATCTTGGTTAACTAGGATAATATATTGGTTTTGGTATTGGTACTCTTTAACTTCTAGTACTTTTCCTTGTAATGTAATCTTAATATCATTATTATTGAAGAATATCTTTTCTTGCCTAAGGACAGGATTTGTCACCATACTCCCTATTCCTAAAAGTACAAAGCATAAATAAAGCCCTATATATTTATTATTATAAAAAACAACCATACCCATGGTTAAAGTAATCACTAGAACAAAAAATAGGGAAAGTCGCAGTGGATCACCACGCAACTCTCCCCCTATTAATCCTATTATATAAAACAATGTACCCATAGCTAGCGGCCGCTTGACATACAATCTTTTTCTATTGCCCTTCAATCAGAGACTCATCCCTTTCAAATAGTATACTTAGATCAATATGTCCTTTATACTCCGTTTGTTTTTTCCCATCAATTAAAAAAGCTACCTTTTGAATTTTCGGAGATAATTCTGTTAGGGAGTTTACAATAGAGTATATGGTAAATATTTCTCCTGTTGATCCTCCTGGATGCTTAGATATAATATCGCCTGATAAATCTATTTGGCACACACCATCTTTTGTTTTTATGTCATTGATTTTTGTTTCTGGTGGAATTGTGGCAAGATTACTTTTATTTTGTGGTCCTTTAATGAGTTCTTCTACAATATATCTTTCTAATGGAACATTATTACTAATTTGAATTTTTCTGTTTTCTGCTACTAAGCCCATGGCTTGTTCGTCACTAAAATATAATACGATATTTTGGACATTAGTAGGTGGTTTTGGATCTGGCTGTACCAGAATAATGTCATCCTTAAAAATAGGACCGATCTTGTCCCCTTCCGGAGATTGTAAGGGTTTGTTCTCGACTAAAAACTCTACCCAACTAATAAAAGGAAAAGAAGTTAAGGTCCTAACAATACTAGCCCTCATAATCATTTGTTTTTGAACTTCTAAGTCATTATACTGACCAGATAGACTAAGCTTTACACCATTATCATCCAATTTTATACTTTGTACTTTTATATCATTTGTCATGACTGGGGATAAGCTGGTTGACTGTGGCCCCTTTTCAAGAGAAGACATGGCAAGGCTTACCTTTTTTTCATCTGTATCTATTTCTTTTGGATCTAAAAACACTTTCTCTGCTACAAGCTTACCATCTAGTTGATTAGCAAAATAAATATTTATTTCTTCCTTATTTGCCATTTCACCATCACTTGTTTTATTACTACATGATGTAACAAGTAGCGTGATTAAACTTAAAAAAATAACTTTAAATATTGCTTTATATTTATTGTTCACCATCTCACCTCACATTAAAGTTGATGTCTTAATGGAATTATAACTAAGAACTTGGTACCCTTTTGTTCTTCACTTTCCACTTTAATCCTTCCATTATGCATTACAATTGTTTTGTATGTAATTGCAAGTCCAAGCCCTGTTCCACCAGTCTCTCTGTTTCTTGTTTTATCTGTACGGTAAAAACGCTCAAAAATCTTGCTTTGTTCATCTTGATTAATTCCCAATCCTGTATCTTGAATCGTTATAAATGCATCTTGATGATCAGAATTCAAGGTAACATGTACATTGCCATCTTTTGGTGTGTATTTAATACCGTTTTCTACAAGATTGGATATAGCCAGTGTCAGCTTAAGCTCATCAATCTCTGCATCAACTTCTAATTTTCCTTCATAAGTTAATTCGATGTTTTTTTGCTTAGCTAAAGGAGATAATCTCTTTAGGATTACTTGAATCATCTGATTTAGATTCATGGGAACAATATTCATGGGACTTTCTTTTTGATCTAATTTTACCAATGTAAGCAGATCGTTAATAATATTATTAAGGCGGTCTACCTCTGAATTAATATCAGTGAAAAATTCTTTATACATCTCTCCTGGAACATTTTCTTGGAAAAGTAATGACTCTGACAGAACCTTAACAGCTGATAAAGGAGTTTTTAATTCGTGTGACACGTTAGATACAAACTCTTCTCTTGATTGCTCTACCCTTTGTAGCTGCTCTGTCATATGATTAATGGCAGCACCTAACTCGGAAACTTCATCTCTACCTTTTATGGTTATTTTTTGATCTAGTTGACCATTTGTAATCTTTTGAACAAGGACTAGTAATGTCTTTAAAGGCCTAATAATCACACCTGATGTAAAAAAACTTAAAAGGGCAACGATTAAACTAGTAATAAGGGACAAAAGATAGGTCTGAGTTTTCATTTCATCAAGTGATTTATAAATACTATCAATCGAAGCCGAAATTAATACTGCCCCTATAACCTCATCTTTATTTTCCCGATCTACAATGGATGCAGATGCACTCATTATCATTGCATCTTCATTTTTTTGTTTTTCCGCATTATCTTTACCTTCTAATGCCGCAAATACCTGCTTATTGATGATGGTGCGATTTAGATCTGCTTGGCTTGAGTCGCCTACAACAAACCCTTGCTCATTAATAACTAAAATACGCGCATCTAATTCTTTATCTTTCCCAGTTTCTGTAAGCAGATACATAAATGCTGTTTGATTACTATCATCTTTTAAATAATTTCCTTGTTGAATTTGGCTAGCTAGCATATTTGCCTGACGAAGCCATTCTGACTTACTTTTGTCAATATAGTATGTTTCCATTCTCTCAAGCAAAACACTAGAAAAAAACATAAGCGGCAAATAGCTGACTAAGAAAAAAAGGATTAGTAATTTCCAGCGCATACTGTGGAACCAACGCCTCTTAATCCTTAAAATAATAACCTACCCCCCATTTTGTATGTATATACTCAGGTTGCCCTGGATTGGGTTCTATTTTTTCACGAAGACGTCTTACATGAACATCAACTGTTCTAACGTCTCCAGGGTAATCATATCCCCATATGGTATCTAAAAGTTGGTCCCTACTATACACTTTGCCTGGGCTATTGGCTAAAAGAGATAGCATGTCAAACTCCTTAGCTGTCAAATTAATCTCTTCATTATTAATAAATACTCTTCGGCTATTCATTTCTAATTTAAGCCCTTCAATCTCAATCATTTTTTTGTTTTTCCCTTTATTATTTTGGGCTGCTCTCCTTAAAATAGCTTTTATACGTGCTTTAAGTTCTAGTATGTTAAAGGGCTTTGTTACATAATCATCTGCACCATATTCTAGGCCCATGATCTTATCCATATCTTCCCCTTTAGCCGTTAACATAATAATAGGCACATTAGAGGTTGCCCGAATTTGCCTACAAACTTCAAGGCCATCAAAAATAGGTAACATAACATCTAACAGAATAATACTATATTCTTTCGACAAAGCTAGCTTCAAGGCTTCTTCACCATCAT
>CAYRAL010000027.1:0-10708 GCA_964422235.1 uncultured Candidatus Epulonipiscium sp.
ATGCTACGTTATTATACTTTGCATCATAATCATAAAACTCTGCTCCTGCTATGATTTCTCCTACTCCTGAGATTTCAACATCTTCATTACCTAGGGCTGCAGTCTCTACTTCTCGACCTAGGATTGTTTCTTCTACAAGAATTTTTGTATCATATTTGGCCGCTAAGTGTAGTCCCTGAATAAGCTCTTCTTTATTATTAGCTTTAGAAATCCCCACAGAGGAACCGGCATTGGCTGGTTTAATAAAGTATGGGTAAGGAAAAACAGATTCTATTTTTGATATAATCTTATCTGTATTATCTAATTTATTGGCTCTTACAATAACATATTTTGCCTGTGGAATATTATAGGCCTCTGCTATGATTTTCGTAACCCCTTTATCCATGGCAACTGATGATGATAACACACCACAACCTACATAGGGGATCTGGGCTATTTGAAATAATCCTTGAACCGTCCCATCTTCCCCATTACTCCCATGGAGCACTGGGAAGATCATATCTATTTCAATAAATAGTGGTTCATCTTTGAATATAACAATCCCCTTATGGGTTGCATCTGGGCTAATAATGGTTGGTATTCCTTTTTTAATCCATTTGTTTTCTACAATACTTTCTACTTTACCTTGATATAATAACCACTTGCCTTCCTTAGTAATGCCTATAGGGTATATATTATATTTATCTTTATCTATGTTTTGTATAATCGTTGTCGCTGATTTTAATGAAACTTCGTGTTCTGGGGACTGTCCCCCAAAAAGTACGACGATATTACGCTTCATAATTTGCCTCCTTATTTATAATCTTCTCTTCTATTTTACTTTAGTTGGGCCCAGTTAACAAGGAAAAAGAGGCATCTTTTCAGATACCCCTTAAAAGGAGGATACGATTCTAATTACTTCATTTGTTTTTACTATGTTTGCTTTGTCTTTGATTAAAGACTTCTACTATCTTAAATTTAAACTTAATAGGCATATCTTTGTTGGATAGACTTGTGGACTTAGTAATTAATTCATATTCTTCTTCTGAAATAGAAGCCTTTAGCTTATCCATTTGATCACTAGGTACTATTCCGCTAGTTACATCCACGTAGCATAATGGCGGAAACATTACACACCACCAGTTCTTACCTTTACCCTCACCTATAATAATACGGCATGCCTCATATTCTCCTGCTGGGAGAGTAATGTCACCGTAGGCCTTGGTAGGGAAATCCACTTTGTCTAGTCGCACATTAACATTATATTCTTTGCCCCACTTTTTTATTACCTCAAGGGCTATTTGTTCTATATTTGGTGTTTCATCTATAATGATTGTACGTGTCTGTTCTATGCTTTCTGAGTCTTTAAGCAATGGACTCATATAAGCTAACACAAGATCCTTAATGTGCTCTTTCATCTGTTGGTCTTCTATGGTATCACTATTAGCAATTAGGTGGAACCTAATAAAATGCTCTGATAACTGATCCGTTACCCCTTTACTATATCTTTCCCCGGCGAATGTAATCACTGTTGTTAAGATTAAACCGCATATAACTGCTGCTGCTATACTGGTATATGTCTTTCTCATTGTTAAAACCCCCTCTAATCAATTTGATAATCTGACTAGAGTATTGCCAGAATTTATTCTATTATACCCATTTGGCGAACTTTTGTATCGACATTAATTTCTACAGCCATATTTTTATATGATTGATCCCAGTTATCAGCTACATGATCCCACCACTTAGGGTGCTGCCTATATAACTCCGTTCCCAGTCCAATAATATCTGCATCATATTCTTTCGTCTGATCTATTAGATGAGTAATTTCTTTTTTTATTTTATCACTTATTTGGTTTTCTATTTGTCTTATATTTTCTAAACTTGTTAATGGCTTGGATGCATTAATATAGTACTCTCCTATGTCTCCTTCGTTGGTAATATCTATCTTGCAATAAACCTTATTGCCTTGGTTAGAAAAGCTTATTTTACTATTTTGTTCTCTAACTGTATAGGATAGGTAAGATTCTTCTACTGGGATTGGAATTTTTGCACCTCTTACTTTACCTTCCGCCCAAAGGATACCTCTTATTTCTTCCGGCGTAAACCATGCTTTAAGTTTGAAGTCCTTAAGTAATGCCCCACCTTGTATTTCTATTTTAGAATCATCTACTATTTCAATAATTGGAATCACTGCAGCCTTATTTTCTCTAAGGTCTCTTATGGTATTTCCAAGTAATGCTTCTTTATACCGACTAACTGCACGTTCTTTATTATTGACATAATTCATAATATATAACCCGATCATAGGATGCTGATTATTTTTAACATTCATCACTTCATTGGCTGTATTTCTAACTGCAAATAATGGAATACTTCTTGCAAATATCATATTTCGCTCTAGGGAATCTATAATTTCTTTCATCATATTAGGGTCGCCAAGAAGGTCTGCCCCTAATAATACTGCTTTTATATGACCAAAGTTAATGGTATCTTGGATCTTTGTCTGGACATTTTCGATTGTACTTGAAAAAGTAGCACTTTTAGCTGTTTCAATACTAACAATATCCTTTGATATACTTTCATTACCTGATACCTTGCTCATATCTGGTATGGCATAGCTGACAACATATCTAGGAGGATAATCAAGACTATCCCTATCATCTGCATCCATATCTTCCATGTTTTTATCAATCCCTAAAGAAAATATAACGGCCCTTGTATTAATCTCAACACCATCCCAACAACTGCTACAAATAAGGGTGCATATAGCTAACGTTAGCATGATGACTATTTTATTTTTTGCCATATCCAACACCGACTTTCCTAATTTTGCTCACTATAAGTAGCAATAAGGGTATCAATAATAAAAATGATAATCCAAAATATATTCTAAAAAGATTATTCCACTGATATACCTGTCCAAAGCTACTAGGAAGCATAGCAAGTATATAGATAATAGGAATAAAGGGTAAGATGAAAAAGTTATCTTTTTTAAACTTTAAAATACGCCCACTAATGAGGGATACACTGTAAGACCCGGCGCTAATATATACAAATATACTTAGGATCCAGCAAGAAATCATGGCTATTTCTTGATTTTCTATAAAGGCACCTGGAAACTGGATATTTTGTACTAAGGTTAGGACTGGCCAAAAATTCCTTTTTGCTTCCATTACACCTATACCGACATATGTCAGTATAATAATAATGGTTTCAATTATAAAAATAACGGATATGGCCCATTTGCAGGTGCTTTTAGCCTTATGGGGCTCCCTCATAAAGCCTGTAAATAAAAGCATAAATTCAAGAGGCATAAATGTAAGACTAACATAATAGCTTGCTCTTATTATATCCCATGGCTTTGATTGAAAAATCGGTAGGAGTTGCCTGTAATCTGCCTTAGCTACGGTAAATGCCAAAACAATGGCAAGGGGAAGAAAAACGGTAAATGCTAATAATTCACCCATTCTACCATAGGCTTCAATCCCTGCACCTACTAAATAGGCTACGGTAAATAACATAACCATCATAATGACCCCTGTAGGCGTATTAGGGAGTAGCACTTGCTTTATAATCTCACATAATAACCTAAGCTCAAAGGCTGTGGTTATTAAAATTTTAAGCCCGAATAAAATAACAATTATAGTCCCTATAATCTCTCCTAGGATAATAGGAGCAAACTCTGAAATTGTCTTGCCTGGAAATCTCATTGTTAGGCCCGTAATAACTGAGACATATATATAACCTACCACCAAGCCTAATACTGGAATAAGCCACCCATCCTGGTTAACTGTGCTAGCCATAATCCTAGGCAAGACTAATATAGGTGTACTGAACATTTGTAAGATAAGAAGAAGCCGCACTTGTCTTTTTGATATTTGGTTATTTCTAATTAACAATTGCTCCACTCCTAATCTTTATTTTTTCTTTTGTGATTATAATTCCGAAGCCGTACCCTTTGTTTTGCTCTTGCAAATACTGGTCTTTCTTTTTGCATAAATAAAGGCATTCTCATGAAAGCATCTTTCCAATCATTATAATCGTTAAGCTCTCCTGCTACAAAAGGTGATAAATATGGAATATTAAAGCTTTTTAGGGTTACTAAGTGAGTCATAATTAGAAGTAATGATATTAAAAACCCATATAAGCCTAGTGTAGCTGACAGTATAATAACAAAATACTTTAATAGTCTAAATGCCGTGGTTAGGCCATAATCTGGTACTGCAAAAGATGCTATTGCTGTAATAGCTACAATGATTACGACCATAGGACTAATTAGCTTGGCTGATACTGCCGCTTGTCCTACAATAAGCCCCCCTACAATACTGATTGTATGACCTATAGCACTGGGTAGCCGGACACCTGCTTCCCTCAAGAGTTCAAACTCTAGTTCAATTATTATAATTTCTACAACTGTTGGAAAGGCTATGCCGACTCTAGCAGCCGCTAAAGATACTGCTAAGGATGTAGGAATCATTGCAGGGTGAAAATTAAGTAAGGCAATATAAAGCCCAGGCAAAGCTAGTGCAAAAAACGAAACCATATATCTAAGAATCCTTGTAAAGCTCATAATTGCCCATCTTTGATAATAATCTTCCGATGCCTGAAAAAAACTATTAAAAGTACCAGGTACAATTAAGGCAAAAGGGGAGTTATCGACAAGAATGGCTGCCCTGCCCTCTAAAACTGCTGATGCTAGCTTATCTGGTCTTTGGGTAGATTGTATTTGGGGGAAAGGAGATAGCCAGTCATCTTCAATAAGCTGTTCAATATACCCACTATCAAAAATAGCATCTATCTCATATTCGCTAAGCCTTGTTTTGATCTGATCAATTAATCCTTCTTGAACGATATCTTCCATATAAACTAAGACTATATCTGTACGGCTACGGACCCCGTAACGCATGGATTCTATCTTTAACTTAGTATCTCTAATTCTTTTTCTGATTAGGGTAGTATTGGTTCTAATTCCTTCTGTTAAGGCATCTTTAGGGCCTCTAATAACAGCTTCATTATCTGGTGTTTGAATGCCCCTACTGGCAAAGCCTTTGGTCGATACAATGAGTCCTTTAGGGCTACCGTCTATAAATATAGCTGTATTCCCGCTTAAAACTGCCAAAATAAAATCATCAAAATTATCTGCTTCCTTAACATCAACAGTTCCTCCTATGGTATCTAAAAGGAGCTGGGTTAGGGATACCTTATGATCCCGGACAGATTCTAAGGCTTTATTTTCTTTAAATAATATTTTTTCTATAATGGCAAACTCTATAATTTCTCTTTTTACCATGCCATCAATATATAGAATATAAATATCTAAAGGATGATCCTTACCAATAGGTATGGTTCTACCAACCACATCACTACAATTTTCAAATAATCTATCTGTATTTTTTATGTTTTCTTTTAGGGACTTTGACAACTTGACTGAAACCTTATTGTGGTTATCATGGAATCCATCTTCTGGCTTATTCTCTTGCTTATCCATCTTTATCACACCTATACTCTATATGCTATAATTGCAACAATACTAGCGATCATATAACTATAGCCAATGATTTTGGCCCATTTAGCTTCTCTTTTTAATCTTTGTTTCTCTAGGTCTGTTCTCCTTGGAAAGCTCATATACCACCCTATTCCAAACCCGACTACAATTAGCATCCATGAAAATATATATCTCAGCTCATTCAATGGCCTAGCCTCCTTGTTTTCATATTTATCTAATCTCATTGTTTGCATACAGACTAGTTTTTATTCGTATTTTGGCAAAATAAAAAAGCCTACAAAATTTAATCTGTAGACTTTTCTTGTTTTTGTATAAACTCTATAATTGAATCACTTTGTCTTTCTATATGTGTCGTTGCTAAATGTGAAGCTAAATCTGCATTTCTGTTACGTAGGGCTTGTAATATTTCCATATGTTCTTCTTGCACGACTTTAGATGCTCCTGAATTTTTTAGATAAGCAATACGGAAGCGATGTACTTGTTCTCCAAGATTTCCAAACATTTGTACGAGCTTATCATTTTGGGTTGCACTAAAAATAACTTCATGAAACTCAACATCTTTTTCGATCATTGTTTCTATGTCATTTTCTTTGGCTGCATATTCATATTCCGTATTAACCAGTTGAAGTCTTAGGAATGATCTTTCGTCCATACGTTTACAAGCTAGGCGTACTGCTAGGGCCTCTAAAGCAGCTCTTACCTCAAGCACATCTTTAATATCCTTTTGGGTAAATGGGGCAACCTGTGCCCCCTTACGTGGTACCATTACAACTAAACCTTCAAGCTCTAGTTTACGTATAGCTTCCCTAATTGGGGTTCTGCTGACGCCTAACTTTTCCCCTAATTGTGTTTCCATTAGACGCTCTCCGGGTAAAAGTTCTCCGGTTATAATCGCTTTGCGTAAGGTCTGAAATACAATATCTCGCAAAGGTTGGTATTCATCAATTTTCATATTTAAAGACTTATCCTTCATACCCTTTCTCCCTCTCCTGTCTGTTGTACATAGTCGTTACAAAAACATCTCCTACAAGATATTCTAGTTTTAGTTTATAAGCAGTTTTTTGAGCCTGATGTTTAGAATGGTAAATTCCAAAAACTGTTGGTCCACTTCCACTCATAATAGCACCTTTGGCTCCATTGTTTAACATCTTTTCTTTAATTGTTTTAATGATTGGATGCTTTTTTGTAGTGACAGTTTCTAAAACATTGCACATATTACTAGCAATGGCATCTATGTCCGCTTGTTTGATTGCATGGATTACTTTTTTATTGTCTGGATGTTTTTCTATATTAGATATATCTAGCTTCTTAAATACAGTGGCTGTGGATACGTTAATCTTAGGTTTGGCGATCAACACATAACAATCTGGCATTGGTGGGAGCGGTGTGAGTATTTCTCCTATTCCTTCAGCTAGAGCTGTTCCTCCTAAAATACAGTAGGGCACATCTGCTCCTAGCCTAACACCAAGTTCCATTAGCTCTTTTTGATCTAATCCTGTTTCAAATAGAATATTTAGTCCAATTAATGTTGCAGCAGCGTTGGAACTTCCTCCTGCTAATCCAGCTGCAACAGGTATCCTCTTGTTAATGTCTATAAATATCCCTGTATCAATTTGGCAATTTTGCTTAAAAAGCTCAGCTGCCTGATAAACAATATTCCCCTCGTTATTGGGTAACCAACTTAAATTTGTCGTTAATTTGATTCCTTTTGCATGCATTTTACGCATATAAATTATATCATATAGGCTCACGGTTTGCATAATCATGCTAAGGTCATGGTATCCATTAGGTCTCTTCCCAATGACATCAAGGGTAATATTTATTTTTGCCCGGGATTTTAACGATATTTGATGCATATGGTTCACCTTCCGTTATTATTCTTTTATATATTATATCCTCATTAATGAAATAAAGTCAATGTCTATGTACCTAGTGTATACATCTAAAGCAAAATAAAACAAAAACCACCTAAAAGGTGGTTTTAATAATTGACTTTCTTTAAAATCATAATTTTTTGTCCAGGGTACAACTCTGCATCAAGATCAATTTCATTTAATTCTTTTATTTCCTCTAGAGTGGTATTATATCTTTTGGCAATACTCCAGTAGCTATCTCCCTTTTTAACCGTATATATAATCATACTAGGAAGCTTCTTTAAATCCTCTATGTCTATATCTTCTAGTTCAACATTTTCCAGTAGATATAAGGGCTGTTTATTATATACCTCAATCATATTACAAACCTTAAACTCTACGGCTACTTCTCTTTTTCCTTGGGTTAAGATTCTTATATCTTCTACTTTACTTGTAACCATAGGTATTGAATCTTGATCTATTTCCATAAGCTCTATTTCCTGCATAAAAGGAATAACAGCAGAAGTAGATGCTAATTTTTGTGTTGCTTCTTGTGTTATATAAATTACCTTTACTTCTACTATTCCATTTATTTCTAAGCTATTATCCCTTATAACCGTATCTTCTACTATTGGCTTCATACATATGCTATAGATGGTTTCGTTATCTGGAGCTGTTTCTTCAAATGCTATTGTTTCTTTTTTAGGTACACATGTATTCACTTTATGTAAAAGATTCATGAAGTCACTTGTGCTATCTGTAATTTCTATATTCTTTCCCGGGCAATAAATATCATTTATTATTTCTGCTCTAACTGCATCAATAGTACTAGCTTCTGCTTTTATAACTGCTTCTATTTCTAGAATACGATCTTCCCCATCAAGGTCAGGTATAATTTGTACGTACTGCTGTGAAATATCTAAATCACAGTCATAAAACTCCTCATCATCTTTTCTAACATATTCTATAGCGCTGCTAAATGGGATTTGATGATGCATCATCTCTATATTTTCAGCATCGTTTTGTACTTTATAAAGAGTCGCAATATTAAGATTCCCACTATAAAATATTTCTTCATCTGTACGGCGTATTTCTTTATCTGATATTGTCATCTCAGTCCTTAGAACTTCCCCAATACTCGGTTTACCAGATGGAACTGCTAAATCATCTTTAAGAATCATCTTTTCTTCTTTTATGTTGCTCTTGTTAGAAAAGTATACATTCTGTTTTCTAGTTTGGATTGGTTCAGGGCTATCGCAACCTACAACGATTTCAGCCATATATGTCTGAGTTGCTCCAACTTCTAGTTGTATAATTACTTTTACATTTACTTTTCTTTCATTCAGGACATTCCAGTGTAGATGCCCAATGCTATAGTTCAATTTTACACCGTGGTCCTTGTCTATACCTTCCACTATAATAAAATCCTCAAGTGGTATGGTACTTTTCATTGTACATATTGTCATAGGGTTGTTTTCTGGTACATAAAGGATTGTAAGTTCAACCTTTCCTTTATATATAACACGATCTTGCTGCACTTCCATTTGTTCAATATCTAATTTGCCATCCATCTGTAACACTTTTTGCATATCTGGCTTACCATCTGGAACAATTAAATCCCGTTCCTTGATCACCTGAGCACATTCTTTTTTGCTTCCCTTATTAAGCAATAATGATTTTTTAACTAATTCTACTGACATATGAATATCCCTCCTCTAGGCGTTACATGTCTATATAAATGTATGAATATCTATTTACATATAGAACATGTATATTCCATTTGAGGAAAAATTATGAGTTCTTTATCTGCTTATAAATTCCACTGCAAAACATAGGGTCTTGTAGAAACTCTTGTGGCATCTGTGATTAATACTTCTTCTGGGGCGGCTACTGCTACTTCTTCTTCTTTGAAAATGACTGGGCCACCCCTTCTGCATTTTCCGTGGGTTTCATAACCACCTAGTCCTTTGATTCCTGTTATTGTATACTTTAATACTTCGTCAATCCCTAAAACTTGGTGGAAGGGGTAATAGGCAATGCGTTCTACAATAAAGACAGGATCAAGGGCGTGAATTAAAACTCTATTTGGTGAAGCTGCAAAATCTGCTCCCGCTTCAAGTAAAGCCTCAAAGTCAGATTGGCAGGCTCCTGCAAATATAACAAGTGTCCCTGGGCTAGGTCTAATGGATCTTGCTTGTATGACTGTTTCAATATAATACTTTGAATTTTTATACTCATTTATATCATTAAGGTCTTTATAATTTTTATTTAAAGAATCATGGCCTGTTATAACTAAAATAGATGGGTTATATTTTTCTATTAAAGCTTTAATACGTCTTGGCTGATCTGACTCTGATAGATGTCTTCCTATTGCTTCTATTCCTAGTTTTTCATAATAACTCATGCATAGCTCTAAATAAAAGGCATCACCATCTAGATGTAGTACTGTTCCTGGTTTTTCAAACATGGGTATTTTTCCTTTTACACTTTCCTTCCTTTTTGTCAGGATTGTCTTAACGTTGTTTTCTACAGTTGTCATTGTTGAGTCTTCTCTTTCTGTATACCTCATGCCTTCTGCTCTTTCCAAATCTTCAAGAGGTGCATCGGCAGATATGCGAAAAGAAACACCAAGTAGGGCTGCAATATCATTAGGGAATATATTTATAATGCGAAATAATATATCTTTCCCATAGGATTTTCTGACAACATAATCTCCTATTTTAAACATAATAACACCACCTTCTGATAATGCATTTTATTCCTAAAATTCCAAGGTGTTACTATTCTTTTTGTAATGTATAAAGAAATCCTTTTTGGGCATTGCTTGCATCAATGATAATTGTACTATAAAGAGATGAATAGCCTTCCTTTTCAAGGGTTATACTGTATTCCCCTGGCTTTAGACCTGTAAGTGTTGGTGTCTTTCCTTTATAAACTCCATTTACAAATAGCTGGGCATCTGCTGGATCCGTTTCGATAATAATCTGAACTGTCTTAATTTCCTCAATGGGACTTGGATTACTATCTGCTTTCGGAGTCTCTTGGTTTGTATTGCCTTGGTTTGTATTTTGCCCACCTGCTTCTGGGACGGCGCTTTCATGATCAGATTGTAGGGTTATATTCATGCGACGACTTCCTTCTTCTAGTTCTATTTCTCCTTGGTATACCTTAAAACCTTCTGCAGCTACCCTTATTGTGTACTGACCCGGCTTAATTTTTATGGCTTCTTCTTTTTGATAGGTTTTATTATCTATATAGATTTTATAATCTACCCCTGGGTTGGTAACCATTAACTTTAGGTCCGCAACAGCTTCTTCTACTTCTTCTAAATTAAGTTCTTCTATTTGCTTGGTTGATATATTGATAT
>CAYRAL010000028.1:0-7787 GCA_964422235.1 uncultured Candidatus Epulonipiscium sp.
CAGGTCTTATTATTTTACTTGAGTTAATTAATTCTTCCATACGGTGAGCACTCCATCCTGAAATACGTGCTATGGCAAATATAGGTGTATAAAGTTCCATAGGAATCTCTAACATGTTATATACAAATCCACTGTAAAAGTCTACGTTAGCACTAACACCTTTATAGATATTTCTTTCTTCACCTATAATTGCTGGTGCAAGAGTTTCTACTAGGTTATATAGTTTATACTCGTCACTTTTTCCTTTTTCTTTTGAAAGTCTTTCAACAAATCCTTTAAACACTGTAGCTCTTGGATCTGATAGTGAATAAACCGCATGACCCATTCCATAAATTAGCCCTGCCTTATCAAAGTTCTTTTTATTTAATAAGTCTCTTAAGTACTGTTTAATCTCATCTTCATCTTCCCAGTCCTTGAGATTTTCTTTCATATCTTCAAACATTTGAATTACCTTAATGTTAGCCCCACCATGTTTTGGTCCTTTTAGGGAGCCTAAAGATGCGGCCACTGAAGAATAAGTATCTGTTCCACTTGAACTTACCACGTGTGTTGTAAAGCTTGAGTTATTTCCACCACCGTGTTCTGCGTGGAGTACTAGTGCTAAATCTAAAATTTTAGCTTCAAACTCTGTATATTGACTATCTGGTCTTAACAGGTGAAGAATAAGCTCGGCTGTTGATAGGGATGGATCCGGGGTATTAATAACCAGATTTTGGCCATCGTGATAATGACGATATGCTTGGTAGCCATAAACAGATAGCATGGGAAATAGTGAAATAAGCTGTAAGGATTGTCTCATAACATTAGGTAATGAAATATCATCAGCCTTATCATCATAGGAGTATAGTGTTAAAACACTTCTGGCTAGGGTATTCATCATATCCGAGCTTGGTGCTTTCATAATAATATCTCGAACAAAAGATGTTGGTAAAGACCGATAGCCACCTAATACATTTCTAAAACTTTGTAATTCATCTTCTGTAGGAAGTGTACCGTATAGCAGTAAATATGTAACTTCCTCAAATCCAAATCGGTCTTCACTCATAAAGCCTTCTACTATATTTTCTACATCGATTCCACGATAGAATAATTTTCCTTCGCAAGGAACATATTCATTATCCATAATATAATGCGATCGAACTTCTGCAAGTTCTGTGAGCCCTGCTAAAACTCCCTTACCGCTAATGTCACGCAATCCACGTTTTACATCATATTTAGCATAAAGTGCAGGATCCATCGTACTATGTTGCACTGACAACTCTGTTAAAGCTAATACCTCCGGTGTAATAATTGAAAACGGATTCTTATCCATAAGGACCTCCTTTGAGTATGTTAAAATTATCTATTCCCCATTTTATCATAATAACGCCTTAATCACAATATTTGTATATGATTTATGTTCCCATTCTCCCTTATGACAACATAAACCATTAAAAAGCAATATTTATATATTCCAATTGATTTGTATAGATGATATACTAATAAGGAATGAGCTTTATATAAACATAATTTTCAAATGACATAAGGAGAGATATACGATATGGTAAAATTCGGAACAGGTGGTTGGCGCGCTATTATTGGCGATGAATTTGTTAAGTCAAATATTTTACTGGTTGCTCAGGCAGTAGCTAACATGATGATTGAAGATGGTAAAGATAATCCTGACGTACTAGAAAAAGGAGTTATAATTGGATATGATAGGCGATTTTTATCTGATATGTCAGCTCAGTGGGTTTCTGAAGTAATTGCAGCGAACGATATCCCTGTTAGGCTTATTAATAAAATTGCTCCTACCCCTCTAATTATGTTTGCTTCTAAGGAACTAAATAATCACTATAGCATTGGCGTCACAGCAAGTCATAACCCAGCATCATATAATGGTATTAAAATATTTACTCAGGGCGGGCGAGATGCTGCTGAAGATGTAACCGAAAGAGTTGAAGCATCCATTGCTAAAATTACAGCTGAGGATGTAAAAACAATCCCTTACCAAGATGGCTTAAAATCAGGAAAGATTCTTAATATTAATCCTTTTAATGATTATATTGATACTATTCTTGAAATGATCAATACAGATGCAATTCGTGAACAAAGCCTTAAAATCTTAGTAGACCCTATGTTTGGTGTTTCTAAAAACTCATTACAAACGATTCTACTAACTGCACGTTGTGAAGTAGATATGATCCATGAAAGACACGATACTACTTTTGGTGGTAGAATGCCTTCTCCAACTGCAGATACCCTTGCAAGGCTTGCTCATATGGTTGCTGAGAAAAAATACGATCTGGGTATCGGTACAGATGGTGATGCCGACAGACTGGGGATTATTGATGAGAGAGGAAACTTTATTCACCCTAATGATATCTTATCTCTTCTATACTACTACTTATTAAAATATAAAGGCTGGAAAGGTGATGTTGTTCGTAACATTGCTACAACTCACTTATTAGATTCTATCGCTAAGAACTTTGGGCAAGAATGTCACGAGGTACCTGTTGGATTCAAACATATTTCATCAAAGATGGATGAGTCTGAGGCATTAATTGGTGGTGAGAGTAGTGGAGGTCTTACAATTAGAGGTCATATTAAAGGTAAGGATGGTATCTTTGCAGCTACCCTTTTAGTTGAAATGATCTGTGTAACCGGAAAACGCTTAGGTGATATGCTAGAAGAAATTTATGACCAGTTCGGACATTTCCATATGGTAGAATATAACTATCAATTTTCACTTGATAAAAAAGACGAGCTTCTTAACTTGCTTTTCACAGAGAAAAAGCTTCCAGAATTCCCTGTAGAAATTGAAAGAGTAAGCTACGAAGATGGTGTTAAAGTATACTTTAAAGATAATAGTTGGGTTATTACACGTTTTTCAGGCACAGAGCCACTGGTGCGTATGTTTGCTGAGGCCGAGACCGAAGAAAAAGCAGTTGCACTGAGTAAACTTATGATCAAGTTCTTAGGACTTGGGCAATCTGACTTACTATAATATTAAAACCTCCATAACTTTTAAATTAAAAGTTATGGCGGTTTTATTCGTTATTTTATAAAAACACTTTAGAAGGCGCTTGTTTAAATATCTCTTTTTTCATATCATCATTAGGCTCTATAATTACCTTAGTCAATTCATTTTTATATGAAAATACAATTACATAAGTATTAGCTCCTTTTTCACCACTGCTTATGTCAATGGTTTTTTGGGCACGGTCAACTTCCGGCTTACGTACTGCATCATCTATATGAGCCATAACATTAATCTCTTTTAAATCGATGGTAAAGCATCTTTTTCTTCTTTCCTTATTCATAATCTTATCCACATCTAATTCATTATTGGTCAGTATATACTCATATTCCAAATTCATACCCTTAATTAAATAACTCGCCCCAAAAAGTAACCCTACTACGACTAATGGTCCAATAAATGTCCCTCCATACACCATAGCAGCCACTGCTATAATTATTGCTACAATAATTATTCCTGCTTTCTTCACAGTTGTTTTACTATTTTGCTTCACCTCTATTAACTGCTCTTTAAAAACGTCCATTTTCAATCATCCCTTCATCTTAATTACATTATATTGCAATTATATCATATCTGCTAATAAGGGGCAACGAGGACCAAGTAGACCTAGGGGACTGTCCCCAAATACAGGACAGAATACGGGGACTGTCCCTAAAATACAGGACAGTCCCCTAGGTCTACTTGGTTAGTTTGTCTAGAACCATCATGATTTCTTCGATTTTTTGACGTTGTTCTTCTGTGTCAAAGGCATCTGCAACGCAGCTATCTAGGTGAACATGAAGGATTTCTTTGTTTACGTTTCGTAAAATAGCTTGGGTTGCCATTAGCTGGTTAGAAATATCTATACAGTACCTGTCATCTTCTATCATTCTTAAAATTCCATCGATTTGACCTCTTGCTGTTTTTAAGAGGCGGGTTGTTTTTGTTTTGTCTGCTTTCATTTGCTAGCTCCCTCTTTCACTAAATACTTTAGTCCTGTTTATTTTGCCCTTGTATATTTAGCTTTAAATAACTTTAATCGTAAGGCATTGCTTACAACGAATACTGAACTTAGGCTCATTGCTGCTGCACCAAACATTGGATTAAGTTTCCATCCTAGTCCTAGATAAAATACGCCCGCTGCCAGTGGTATTCCTAAAGTATTATAAAAGAATGCCCAAAAGAGGTTTTGTTTAATATTTCTAATGGTTGCGTGGCTAAGCTGAATGGCTGTTACAGCATCTAGTAGATCGCTTTTCATTAAAACAATATCTGCAGATTCGATGGCAATATCTGTCCCCGCTCCTATGGCAACGCCTACATCTGCTCTTGCTAGGGCTGGGGCATCGTTGATTCCATCACCAATCATGGCTACCTTTTTACCGCTGTCCTGAATCCTTCTAATTTCTTCTTCTTTATCTTGTGGTAATACTTCTGCTACGACTCGATCAATATGAAGCTGTTTTCTAATTGCTTCTGCTGTTTTTACGTTATCTCCTGTAAGCATAATAACGTCAATCCCCATAGCCTTAAATTCTTCAATTGCCTGGCGGCTTGTGGGTTTTACTACATCAGCTACAGCAATAATTCCTAAAAGTTTTTTTGTATCTGCAAAGTATAGGGGTGTCTTACCTTCTGTTGCAAATCCATCTGAAGTGCCTTGAAAAGAACTTACATCTATATTTCTTTCTTTCATGAGGGCTAGATTACCTGCAATATATTCTTTATGATCTACAATGGCAACGATTCCTCTTCCTGGAATTGCATCAAAATTCTCTGCATCCTTAAAGGATAAACCTTCTTGCTTTGCTTTTTCTACGATTGCTTCTGCTAGTGGATGTTCTGATGGTCCTTCAATAGCTGCTGCAATACCAAGTAAATCTTTTTCACTCATTGTACTGCTTGTAATGATGTCCGTTACAACTGGTTTACCTTCTGTAATAGTACCTGTTTTATCTAGAACAACTGTGTTAATCGTATGAAGGGTTTCTAAAGCCTCTGCTGACTTAATTAATATCCCATTTGAGGCACCTCTACCTGTTCCAACCATAATAGCAACTGGTGTTGCAAGGCCTAGGGCACATGGACAAGCGATTACAAGCACTGCAATACCGATAGACATTGCAAATTCAAAAGACTGTCCCATTAGCAGCCATACAACTGTTGCAGTTACTGCAATAAGCAGTGCAATTGGTACAAAAACTGCGCTAATTTTATCGGCCATTTTTGCAATAGGTGCTTTAGATGAACTTGCATCTTCTACTAACTGGATAATCTGAGCTAAAGTTGTGTCATCTCCAACTTTTTGAGCTTTAAATTTGAAGGATCCTGTTTTGTTAATAGTGGCTGAAATTACTTTATCTCCTACATATTTTTCAACTGGAATACTCTCACCAGTTAAAGCGGATTGATCAATAGATGAGCTTCCTTCAATAATAACCCCATCTACTGGGATGCTTTGGCCCGGCCTTACAATAATCGTTTCATTTATTTCCACTTCGTCAATAGAGATTTCTATTTCCTGACCGTCTCTAATAACTGAGGCTGTTTTGGGGGCTAGGTCCATCAGTTTAGAAATAGCTTCGGAAGTTTTTCCTTTTGCTCTTGTTTCTAACAGTTTACCTAGTGTAATAAGGGCTAAAATCATTGCTGCTGCTTCAAAGTATAGATCTTCAGCATACTGATTTGCAATGGCTAAGTCATTGTGGCCTAAGCCATATCCTATTCTATAAATAGCAAAGATTCCGTATGCCAGTGCTGCACCTGAACCGAGTGCTATAAGGGAGTCCATATTCGGCCTTCCATGAAATAATGTTTTAAATCCAACTTTGTAATAAATACGGTTAACGTAAACCACTGGTAGTGTAAGTAGTAACTGGGTAAATGCAAAGCTTACTGCGTTTTCTGGTCCCATTAACCAACTTGGGAATGGCAGTCCCATCATATGTCCCATTGATACATACATTAGGGGAATTAAAAATATAAATGAAACAGCTACTCTTTTCTTCATATCTTTAATTTCATCTTCTAGGTGATTAGTTTTATCTTCTACTTGAGTTATATCCTTTGAACCACTGACCACTGCTGATGCGTCGTATCCTGCAGCCTTAATTGCCTGGATAATTTTTTCATTATCCATAACAGCATGATCGTAATCCACGGTCATACTGTTAGCTAGTAAGTTTACATTGGCTGAGTTAACACCTGGAAGTTTGCTGACTGTCTTTTCAACATTGGCAGAACATGATGAACAGGTCATGCCTGTCACATTAAATTTTTGAGCAGAACCTGCCACTTGTGCTGTAGGGTTGGGTGCTTTTACCACTGCTGATGCGTTATATCCTGCATCTTTAATAGCTTTAACAATTGTTGCATTATCTATAACCGTCTCGTCGTAGTCTGCCGTCATACTATTTGTGAGTAAGTTTACATTAGCTGAGTTAACACCTGGAAGTTTACTGACTGTCTTTTCAACATTGGCAGAACATGAAGAACAAGTCATACCTGTTACATTAAACTTTTGATTCATATGTCACCTCTTATGATTTTATATATGGTTTAACTTCTGTATAATTTTAATTCAAACCCACTACACCCCTAGGGGGGTATCTAGTTCTAATACTACACCCTTTTTTAATATTTGTCAACTTCATTATAATATACCCTTACATAAGAATATATATCTGCATATAACTAAGGACATGAAAAAAGAGGCCTCTCAAAAATTCAGTGAATTAATGAGAAACCTCTTTTTTATTAGAAAAATGTTAACAAGTAACTTTTATCAATCCATGAACCTACTGAATTCAATGGGTTTGAGTATTTATTACATCATTCCGCCCATACCACCCATGCCACCTGGTGGCATCATTGGTTCTGGCTCTGAGATATCTGCTACAATACATTCTGTCGTTAAGAATGTTGAAGCCACAGATGTTGCGTTTTGAAGGGCAATTCTTGTTACCTTTGTTGGGTCAATAATTCCACCTTCGATCATATTAACATATTCTTCTTTAAGTGCATCAAAACCTACGCCTACTTCTGATTCTCTTACATTGTTAATAACAATTGCTGGTTCAAGACCTGCATTTGCAACAATGTTGTAAAGTGGAGATTCAAGAGCTTTTAAAATAATACGTGCGCCTGTTCTTTCATCACCATTTAATGTTTCCATAAGTTTTTCAATTTCCTTGGTAATATGGATATATGAACTTCCACCGCCTGCAATGATTCCTTCTTCAACTGCTGCTCTTGTTGCTGCAAGCGCGTCTTCTATTCTTATTTTCTTTTCTTTCATTTCAGTTTCTGTGGCTGCTCCTACTTTGATAACTGCCACGCCACCTGACATTTTTGCAAGACGCTCTTGTAATTTTTCACGATCAAAATCAGATGTTGTCTCTTCAAGTTGTCTACGAATTTGAGCAACTCTTGTTGCAATATTTTCTGGATTTCCTGAACCATCTATAATAATTGTGTTTTCTTTTTCTATTTTAACACTGGCTGCTCTACCTAATTGCTCAAGTGTTACGTCTTTAAGCTCAAGACCTACCTCTTCTGATATAACTGTTCCACCTGTAAGTGTTGCAATATCTTGAAGCATTTCTTTTCTTCTGTCACCAAAACCTGGTGCTTTAACGGCAACACAGTTAAATGTTCCACGAAGTTTATTAACAACAAGTGTTGCTAATGCTTCTCCCTCAACATCTTCTGCAATAATTAACAACTTTGATCCACTTTGAACGATTTGCTCAAGTATTGGCAAGATTTCTTGAATGTTTGTAATCTTTTT
>CAYRAL010000028.1:7850-10675 GCA_964422235.1 uncultured Candidatus Epulonipiscium sp.
CACGATCAAACTGCATACCTTCTACTACCTTAAGCTCTGTTTCCATTGTACTTGATTCTTCTACAGCAATAACGCCGTCGTTAGATACTTTTTCCATTGCATCTGCAATTAAGCTTCCTACTTCTTCATCTCCTGCCGAAATTGCTGCAACCCTTGCTATATGATTCTTAGTCGTAACTTGCTCGCTCATACCTTTAATGGCTTCAACAGCAATTGCTGTTGCTTCTTTCATACCACGACGAATAATAATAGGGTTTGCGCCTGCTGTAATGTTTTTAAGACCCTCTGTTATCATTCCTTGTGCAAGCACTGTAGCAGTTGTTGTACCGTCACCTGCAACATCATTGGTCTTTGTTGCTACTTCTTTTACAAGTTGTGCTCCGATATTTTCATATGGATCTTCTAACTCAATTTCTTTTGCAATACTAACACCATCATTTGTAATTGTTGGTGTGCCATATTTTGAGTCTAAAACCACGTTACGACCTTTAGGGCCGATTGTTACCTTTACTGCATTGGCTAATTGATCAACTCCTGATTGAAGAGCTTGCCTTGCTTCCATTCCAAACTTCATTTGCTTTGCCATTATATAGTTCACTCCTTTTAATTATTCTACGATTGCTAAAATATCACTTTGACGTACAACGACGTATTCTTCTTTTTCCATTGTAACTTCAGTACCAGCATATTTAGAGTAAATAATCTTATCTCCTACTTTGACTTCCATTTCTACTTTTTCGCCGTCTACCATTCCACCAGGTCCTACTGCCACAACAAGTGCCTCTTGCGGTTTTTCTTTCGCTGTCCCTGTTAAAATAATACCTGATTTAGTTGTTTCTTCTGCTTCTAAATGCTTAATGACAACCCTATCACCTAAAGGTCTAAGTTTCATATTAAATATACCTCCTATATTATAATTTCGATCTTTTCTTTTTAGCACTCACTACCCATGAGTGCTAACACATCTCTAATATTATGAGATTTCTGCTTTATATGCAAGCTTATATTTAAGGGTTTTTACGGCATTTTATAGCTAATCCCTGTTATTTCCGCTTGTTTCCTCTTGTTTTCTCCATTTTAAGTAGCTTAATCTTTTTTAGCCTTTCTATCTAATTGAGCAGTTTTTCTTCCATAGTAAAATAAATACTGCTGAGCATAGCCTGCATAATCTCCATATTTCTTGTTTGCAAACTCTATTATATGCTGATTGCTGGTTTCTTTATGATCAAAATAGATTGATTCCATAATACGCTTAATCCATACATCAGTTGGGAAGGTATCTGTTTTACCAAGTCCAAAAAGCAGTACACAATGGGCTACTTTTTCTCCTACGCCTTTTATTTTCATTAATACTTCTTTGGCTTCCTGTGTAGACATGGCCGGTAGTGCTTCAAGAACTACCGTGTTATCCATTATCTTCTGGCAGGCATCCATAATGTAGGGTGCTCTAAAGCCTACCTTACAATCCCTAATCTCTTGCTCTGTAGCCTTTGATAGTTCTTCAACTGTTGGAAATGCATAATAGCTTTCTCCATCTTTATCCATTACCATTTGACCAAATGCCTCACAAAGATTATTGATACATTGTTGAATATGGGGAATCGCTTTATTTTGAGAAATAATAAATGAAATTAGGATTTCCCATGTATCTTGTTTTAAAATGCGAATGCCCTGCCCATATTCTAGTGCCTTTTGCATGTATGGATCATCTTTGGATACTTGATTAATAATATGTTCATAATCAGTTTCCATGTCTAGATAATGCTTCCAAATCTCTTCATATTCGGAAATGTTAGAATCATGGATCATAAGAGTTGTACTTCCTGGCTTCTGAGTTAGTCTTATACGCTTATTTTTAGTAATCACCGCGTAGCTATTACTTGAAATCTTTTCATATCTAAATATTTGTCCACACTCTAGTGTTTGTTTCAAATCGAAGTTTTTTAGTTCTTCAATGACGACGACATTTTTCATCAAGCACCTCTCTTCCCCTCTTGGCTATATGCATACACCTTATGATTGCCATTTTACCACTTTTTATGACTAAAATACAGAGAAGTTTTCAATACACTTATGTTTTCTTGTGCTATAATGTTAGTTAGATAGGAGTGATACAGTGAAAGATAACATTTACACTATTCCCTTAACTGATGCTTTTCATTCAGGTCATGAGTGCCCATTTTGCTTCATTCATAACCATTTGCAAAATGATGCCATAGACTTTATGCTTGGCTCAGCTTATATGGCAGATGATATTAGGGAAGATACCAATCAGCTAGGTTTTTGCGGTAATCATTATGAACTTTTATATGACCATGGAAACCGCCTAGGTCTTGCTATGATGATGCATACCCATTTGGTTGAGTTCAAAAAGAACTTACTACCTTTGCTTAAAGACAACAATCCTAAACAAACCGCTTCGAAGATTTCTATGTTTACCAAAAAGATTAACCCACAATCTTCTAATACAGTAGCAGCCTCTAATAATAATATTTCAGCATATATTTATAAAAATGAAGCTAATTGCTATATTTGTAATAAGATTGATAAGGATATGGCTCGCTACCTAGATACATTCTTTTTTGTGTGGAAAAGAGATCCTAAATTTAAGGACTTAGTAAAAGACTGCAAAGGTTTTTGTCTTACTCATTTTGCGTCTCTTCTTGACATGGCCCCACTCAAACTATCCGGGGACATGTTGCAAGATTTCTATCAATTGGTAATTCCTTTAACACTGGAGCATTTAAATCGTATTGAAGAAGATCTATCTTGGTTTATCGATAAATTCGATTACCGAAACAAAGAAGCTTCCTGGAAAACCTCTA
>CAYRAL010000029.1:0-10494 GCA_964422235.1 uncultured Candidatus Epulonipiscium sp.
ATTCGGGATAATTTCACTGCCTCTGGGAAAATAAGCTTGTTTTTTATTGTTATCAGTCGGAACTCTTCCCATTTTTTTAAAAAGTAATTCAATGTTTTCTAATGTCTCATGGTCAAGAATCAGTTCTTTATTAAAAAAATCTGCCGCTACTTCTTTTGTTAAATCGTCCTTAGTAGGCCCTAAGCCTCCTGTAGCAATAATAATATCTGCCCTTTGAAAACCAACACGAAACATTTCCCTTAGTCTTTCGGCATTATCTCCGACGGCTGAGTGATAGTATGTGCCAAGCCCTAGCATTGATAGCATTCTTGCAATATACTGAGCATTGGTGTTAACAATATCCCCCATAAGAACCTCTGTTCCTACAGCAATAATTTCAACTTTCATATTTATATCCTCCTTGTTTAGTAATCTTGCCAAATTACTAAAGTATTAATCATTTGTTTTGTATAAAGCACAAGAAATCCAGGTAAATAAAAAAGAGTGGGTTTCCACTCTTGATTATATCATACTTTATTTAAGATCTTATACATGTTCTGGAATTATTTTGTTAAGTACAATCCCAATTAAAGCTGCAACTGCAAGACCTGAAATAGTAATACTACCGATCATTTGGATATTATCCACACCGATTCCCGTAACAAGTATAATAGATGCAATCAGCATATTTCTACTAACACCAAAATCTACTTGGCTCTCTACAAGCATACGAACACCAATACTAGCAATCATACCAAATAAGATAATGCTGACGCCTCCCATAACTGGCCCTGGAATTGCTTGTATAAGAGCGCCGAACTTCCCTATCCCACTTAAGAGGATTGCCGCTATTGCTGCTATTCTAATCACACTTGGGTCATAGACTTTAGTGACAGCAAGTACGCCTGTGTTTTCCCCGTATGTAGTATTAGCAGGTCCACCCAAAAGGCCCGCGGCCATAGTTGCAAGACCGTCTCCAAGAAGTGTACGGTGTACACCAGGATTTTCAAAGAAGTTCTTGCCAACCACAGCACCGTTAGTTGTAATGTCTCCTATATGCTCTATAAATACCACTAGGGCAATGGGAGCTATGGCAATAATTGATTCTAAGCTAAAACGCGGTATTGTAAAGATGTCAGATCTTGCAGCCGCTGAATACCCAATCCAATTAGCCTCTGCAATAACTTGTGTATCCACCATGCCTAGTGCCCATGCCAGTAAATAACCAGCTATGACAGAGATTAAAATAGGAACTAGTTTAAAAAAGCCTTTTGCATAAATCGATACGATTACCATTGTAAGCACAACTGTAGCTGCAATGATAATCCCTTTTACTGGAATTGTATACATGCCTGTATCGTCAATAGGGCTGTATCCAATCATTTGAAAAGCTGTTCCACTAAGACGTAGCCCAATAATCATAATAACAGGACCGATGACAATTGGTGGAAAAAATGATTGAATGATTTCTACCCCAACTAGTTTAATAACCCCACCCATAAGGATATAAATAATCCCTGCAGCAATAATGCCACCTTTTACTGCTCCAATGCCATGAGCCGAAAGCGTTAATGATATAGCCGTAATAAAAGCAAAACTAGACCCTAAAAATACAGGTACAATTCCTTTTGTACAAGCATGAAAAATCAAGGTTCCTACACCTGCACTCAGTAATGCAACTGCTGGGTTAAGACCTGTTAGCATGGGCACTAAAACCGTAGCTCCAAACATAGCAAGGACATGTTGAAGTCCAAGTATTATCTTTTTATCTAATGTGATTTGTTCCATTATGTTTCCTCCTCGTGTCTACAATCTGATGATTACTTTGTTTTCCCCGTCAATTTCCTTAACCATAACCCTTACATTTTCCTTTTTTGATGTTGGAATATTCTTCCCTACAAAATCAGGCCTTATGGGTAGTTCCCGATGACCACGGTCTACTAGGGTTGCTAGTTGTATATAATTAGGCCTACCCCAGTCCATAATTGCATCCATTGCTGACCTTGCTGTTCGTCCAGTAAAAATAACATCATCTACTAAAATAATAGTTTTGTTTGTGATATCTGTTGTAAAAGAATGCTCGCCTTGGATTGGATGATCAGATTTTTTACCTAAATCATCTCTATAAAATGTAATATCCACAGTTTCTACTGGCACATCTACTCCTTCAATTACTTTAATTCGCTTAGCTAATTCATTAGCAATTGGCACACCTCTTGTTTTAATTCCTAGCAAAACTAAGTGCTGTGCGCCTTTATTAGCTTCAAGAATTTCATGTGAAATCCTTGTTAAGGCACGGTACATAGCCGTTTCATCCATTAATTCTTTCATTAATTTTCCTCCTTTTTTTATTTTCCCCAATATAAAAGCCTCTTACATATGTAAGAGGCTCTTAGCTAAAGTCATATAAAATTACGCATAAATATGCCATGAATTTTTTATATTACCCTTGCTAGCCTCTCGGACTATCTTAAAGGATCTTTATATCCATGTGATATTATCATATTCTGGGAAGGTTGTCAATTGTACTTTGAAAAAACACAGGTAAAGGACAATCAACCGCCATATATTCATTAGAAGTAGGATGATTAAATCCTAGCATCTTAGCGTGTAAAAGGGGACCAGTACGACTAAAAGGTTGTTTTTTGGGTCCATAAGTTAGGTCTCCAAGTATAGGATGACCAATATGGGCCATATGAACCCTTATTTGGTGTGTTCTCCCTGTATGAAGGGTTACTTCTACATGGCTAAAACCTTTAAACTGTTCTAGAACCCTGTAAAAAGTAAGGGCCTCTTTAGAATTGCTCTGGGTAATGGCCATCTTGGTTCGGTCTCCACTATGCCTACCAATAGGTGCATCAATAAAACCTTCTTCATCTTTAAAGTTCCCATGAACAATAGCATGATACTTTCTAGTCACTTCATAATCTTGAAGCATCTGGGCTAACTTTTCGTGGCTAGTATTATTCTTAGCGATTATAATAAGTCCGGTTGTATCTTTATCAATACGGTGGACAATACCTGGCCTTATTTGCCCATTAAGAGTGGAGAGCTCTCCCTTCGTATAATGTAAAAGTGCATTTACCAAGGTTCCACTATAATGACCAGGAGCAGGATGAACAACCATATCAGGTGCTTTATTAACAATTATAATATCAGGATCTTCATAGGCTAGATTAATAGGTATATCCTCTGGTAGAATGGTCATCTCTCCTTCAGGAGCAATATGACCAGTTACCCTATCTTTTTGCCTTAGCTTAAAATTAGCCTTTACACCCTTTCCATTAACTAAAACATGATTATCTTTAATGCTACGTTGTATAGCAGCTCTTGTATAGTATTTAAGATGTGCCACTAAAAACTTATCAATTCTTTGTCCTTCATCTAATGTTTCTATGGTATATTCAAAAGCTGTTTGCATATTATAGACTTCCTTCTCTTGTATGATCATCTGGATTAAGCAATACAAAAATTGAAAAAATCGACACACCTATAACAACACAGATATCTGCAACATTAAAAACTGGAAAATCGATTAATTTAAAATAGAGAAAATCAACAACATAACCTAGGCGAATCCGATCAATTAAGTTTCCGATTGCACCAGAAGCTAATAAAACAAGTGCAAATCTCACCCAGTTGTACTTGCGCTCATGTGGTAACCGATAATAGTAAACAGTAATAAAAACCATTACCACAATGGTCATAATTATAAAAAACAGGTGTTTGCCCTGCAAAATACCAAATGCAGCCCCTCTATTTTCAACATAGCTTAAATGAAATACTTTGTCTATTATTGGAAAATCCTGAATTGGCTTTAGCTTTAAAACCACAAGCCATTTTGTGAACTGATCAAGAAACACTAAGGTTAGTATTCCTAATATAAAAATTATAGACATTCATTATTCTCCCTTGTGTAAGTAACCTATACTTTTAAAAATTTCTTCTTTTGTTACATTATTGACTTCTAGGCAGTCACCTATTCCATTTAATAACATAAATACTAGTGTATTTTTTGACACTTTTTTATCATAAAATAATTGTTTATAAATGTCTTCTGGCAGAATACCTGATAGCCTAATAGGTAGATTATATAATTGTAAGGTGCTTAAAATACTGCTAAATTCAGCGTCTGTTAGCATACTTCTTTGCCAACTAATATGGGCGGCGGCAAGGATCCCAAGGGAAACACCTTCCCCGTGCAAATACTCAAAATTAGAAAGTGTTTCGATAGCATGTCCAATAGTATGGCCAAAATTTAATATCTTACGAATAGAACCTTCTTTTTCATCTTGACTGACAACATCCCCTTTAATACTGCAGGATGTATAGTTCATATGTGAAATGGTCTGATGGTCAATTGCCTTTATTAAATTTACATTATCAATTAAATAGTGATAAAAAGACGCGTCCTTAATGAGACCATGCTTAATAACTTCCGACATTCCAGAAGCAAATTCCCGGCGGGATAAAGTAGATAATACTTCCGTATTCATATAAACCATTTGAGGCTGATAAAAAGCCCCAATCATATTTTTGTGGTTTTTATAATTAACTCCTACTTTACCGCCTACACTACTATCATTTTGTGCAAGTAAAGTAGTTGGTATTTGAATAAACTTAATACCACGCAAATAAGTTGAGGCAACAAAGCCTGCAATATCCCCAACAATACCGCCACCCAGTGCTACAATGACTGATTGTCTGTCAAATTGATTCTCCAGGCATTTAGAGTATATTGCTTCTACTGTCTTTAAATTCTTTGAATCTTCTCCAGGAACAATGGAAAACTTAATAACCCATGAACCTAGTTTTAAGAGCTCATTCTCTACAATATCTCCATACAAAGGATCTACATTGTCATCTGTAACAATACAGATTTTGTTTCCCAAAGATCCAAGTTCTTTAAATATAGCTTGTAGGTTTTCAAATGAATGATTAAATATAATAGGATAATGTAACTTCATTATATTGCATCCTCTTCATTTATGATTTGGTATTCCTTAGTGTAGTAGTCTTCTTCAATGGCCTTAGTCGTATCTTCTGGAATCGTATTAAAACCCTTAATAGAAATAGTCTGTGTCTCTAATATTTCTAGCTGTGCCTGCAACATTTGTTTTACTTGAATCTTAGCAGATTGATACTGCTTTTGAAGATCATCCATATCTTGTTTAACGGCGTACACCTCTTGTCTGGCTTGTTCTATCATTTGATCAGATCTAAAGGTGCCTTCTAGGATAATTTGCTCTGCTTTTTCTGTAGCAAGGGCCTTTGTTTCTTGTGAGGTTTTTTCTGCTAAAATCATAGTGTTTTTAAGGGTTGTTTCCATTGTTTTATAGTAGTCTAACTGCTCGTTTAAGCTAGCAATTTTATGTTTTAGTTCGTTATTATGACGTTGAGTGTTTTCAAAGACTTTAATGACTTCATCTAAAAATTCATTGACATCATCTGCGTTATAGCCCCCAAATCTAGCCTTTTTAAACTCTTTCATTTCGATATCTATTGGTGTCATTATATCATCTCCTTTAAATATAACGATAAATATTAACCCTAACTCTACCTTTTTTAGTAATAGAACCTATTTCATTGATTTTTATTTTACCGTGGCCCCTTAAAGTGCAAATATCACCTTGGTTAATCCGTGACGATTGGCTTATAATGACACCATTACACATTGCACGTTGATTAGCAATCAGCTTAGCTACTGTAGACCTTGATATTTGAAAGCCAGCAGCAATAACAGCATCAGCTCTGACAGATGAAACAGTACTACTTATACTTTTGTATTCTGCTTCAAAATCAGGAAGCTCATCTTTTGATACAATATGACAAGTAACTTTCCCATAACGTGATATTGCATCTAAGGAGTGGCATATATACTCTATAATATCACTATGAGTCATGACGTAGGCTTCATTTTCTTGAATTAGCAAATCTCCGATTTTTTCCCTTTCAATACCTAGGCCCATTATGGCACCTAAATAATCCCTATGGGATAAAGGTTTGCCGATTCCTGTTTTCACAGTGATTTTTAAATAGCCTATGGGAAATTCATCTTTATCAATTGTGATATTATCATGGCCAAGTCCTATAATTTGTCGTTCGCTTTGGGATTGTCCACCGTAACTTAAAAGATTAACACCTAATAAGTCAAACCTATAAGACTTGATCTTTCCAATTAAAAATGGATCGATAAAGTCTGTATAGGTTATACCATATGTTTTTTGGGCCCGGTAAGCCAAATCTAAAATTCGCTTTAGTAATTCTCTTTCTTTAGGCTCCTTAATGGATTGTATGATGTTTTCTATTTTTTTGGTATTCATGGTTCTTTTATTGCTGGAAAATAAAACTGTTTTTTTGCTTTATTTCTTCAGAGATAGTAGAGATACTGATATGTTCTGGCGAAAATATAAAAATGTTTTCAGCAATCTTTTCGACGCTACCATCAAGGGCATAGGTTGCTCCTGTTAGATAATCAAGAGCACGTTGAGCAGATTCTTTTTCTAATTGTTGCATATTAACAACAACAGGCTTTCTCATTTTTATGTAACTACAAATATCTCCTGTTACTTCATATTTTACCATTTTAAAATTCATAATATCCATTTTAGCATTCTTGTGGATATTAACGACTTTAGGCTGTGAAAAACTAGGTGCACCACTTCTTCTTCCAGCAGAGACTGGTTCTATGTCTATGGTTGCCTCTTCTTCTGATTCGTATTCACCCTCATATTCATCTTCGTATCCCATGAAAAAGTCTCTCATCTTATCAAAAACACTGCTCATTTATAATACCTCCTTATTTATCTTATAATCCCTATGTCCAAATATACCTGTTCCAACTCGGATCATAGTGGACCCTTCTTCAATAGCCACAACATAATCATTGGTCATACCCATGGATAATTCTTTAATATCTATATTATCTATTTTTTGACTATTAATGTCAACCGATAAATTATTTAGTTGTCTAAAGTAAGTCCTATTGTCTTCAGGGTTTTGGGTATAGGGCGCCATAGCCATAAGCCCCTCAACCTTTATATTTTCAAATAATGCAATTTCTTTAAGTAAGGGCATGACTTCTTTAATTTCCAAACCAAACTTGGTATCTTCACTCGCAATATTAACTTGTAACAATATAGGAACAAGCTTATTTGCTTTTTTGGCTTCTTTATTAATCTCTTTTGCAAGTCTTAAACTATCAACAGAATGAATTAATGACACTTTATCGATAATATATTTAACCTTATTACGTTGCAGATGACCAATTAGATGCCACTTGATGGTGTTATCAAATTCATCATACTTCTTTTCTAGTTCTTGAACCCTATTTTCACCAAAGTTCACTAAACCTAGCTCCTTAGCAGTTTTCATTTCATCAATGCTTCTTGTTTTAGTAACTGCTATTAGTGTAATATCTTCTGGATTTCGCCCAGAATTTATTGCAGCTTCTTTAATTTCTTTTTTAATATCTCCTATGGAACGGTTAATCATTGGTTTGTTCACATCCTTAATTATTAAGATTATTACTTATTATTTTTTACATCCATATTTCTAAGTAGTTGCTCTTCTTGAATATTTTTTGGGTTTGTAACAATTTGATCAAACTGCTTAAGCCCATTTATGGAGTTTGCTTTTACAATAAGGTAGTCCTGATTCTGGGCAATAGCACTAATGGGTTTAAATCTGGTTATGCGTCCATTAACCACATAAACACCTTTTACTGTCGATACTTCTGATACAAGATAAGTGCTACTGGTTTTGGAGGGATGAATAATCGTATCGCCTAATTTTAGCCCATCCTTTTGTTCAAAGTTTTGAAGTATATGGGCATATCCATCATTATCTTCATATTGTATATCAAGCCCGACAAATATACTCTCACCACTAGCTCCTAAATTCTTCATAATACCTTTGCCACCTTCTGAAGAAATGATGAAGTCTAAGGGGATTTTCATTAGATTTCGTTCTGCAATAGCACTTGTTGGTATTTTTAAACCTTCATACATATATTGTAGAGATTTAAATGATAAGGTTCTTTGATTGGAAAATAACTCTAGCTGCTCATTAGAAGAAAAAATAATCTTATTTTGTTTACCTTGGCTGATATTTTCTTCTACTTTTAATTTAAATTCAACACCACTATCTTCTATTAGTGAAAAGTCATATTTTTGTCCAACTTTAAACTTCTCTCCCCAAGATGTAGGCATAAAACAAACAAGATACCACTTATTATCTTTAATAATCCTATAAGCAGGCTCACCAGACCCTATAATCTGATTGGCAGTTGTACTTATATTGGTATATTTTTTCTTAAGATCTTTGTCTGAAATACTGTCTAATTGATCTATGGTAAATACTTCCTCAAAGCCATCTGTATAATAAGAAACCATCCCTGGCTCTAATGATGTGTAAACTTTTTCATTACGGCTTAATTTTAGGGATAAATCTTGTTTTTGATCTTTCAAGTCATCAAGAGCGGCATTGCTATCCTTCATATGAACTTTTTTACGTTTTGCAATCTCATACTCTAATTGCTTTTTTAGCTCATGGGTGTGCTCTAATTTTCCAGGTTCGGATTGCATATAGTATATTTCAATATTATTATTAATATTATTACTTATTGCCCGAATTTCGTTTTGGTAATATGATATATCTTGCCTTTTACCTTGTATTTTTTCCATATCAGATTCAAGGTCTTGAATATTTTTTTCAAGGATTGTAGCCTCTGAAGAATCAAGGATTTGATAGACCTGTCCATTTTTTCTAACCCGTTCTCCTTCGCTAGCGATTAAATACATATTGCCTTCTTTAGGATTAAGAACGACCTTTTCATTCCTGACAATTAAGCCATCAAATACATCACTATTATCGATTATTCCTCTTTGAACCATTTGATATGAAATAACAGGTTTTTGGCTTGTCTTCAAGACAATACTGATAAGGTATATGACCCCGACTATAAAACTAATTAGGAAGAAAATACGTCCTATAAAAAACTTGGTTTTTTTCTTTTTTGCTTTTATTCTAGTGGTTCTCCCACCTGTTTTTTGATTTTGCTTATAGTTGTTTCTCATAATAACCACTTTTCTCATGTAAATTACAGTCCTATTACTATATATGATATAATGTATTAAGCTATAAGGCAAGTATTAGGTGTTAAAAAACAAGATAGAATCTTTTTTAAAAGATTATATCTTGTTTTTTCTAATTAACCTATAAGATAATGCAAATAAGTCCTCCGCTGCCTTCATTAATAATTTTTTGAAGTGTTTCTTGTAATTTTTCCTGGGCATCACTTGGCATGTGATATAACTTATTTTGTAATCCTTCGTTTACTAATTCATGAAGTGATTTTCCAAAAATATTAGACTCCCACACCTTTTTAGGATCTAATGCAAATTCTTTTGTTAGATAATTGACCAGCTCTTCACTTTGTACTTCAGTTCCTATAACAGGTGAAATATCCGTTTGTATATTAGCTTTAATAATATGGTAGCTAGGCGCACTAGCCCTTAACTTAACAGCATAATTATTACCATGCTTGACCATTTTAGGTTCTTCAAGTATAAGCTCTTCAAATACAGGTGTAACAACGCCGTATCCCTTTTGTTTTACCTCATGCAAAGCATAGGCTACTTTATCGTATTCTTTCTTTGTATCAGAGAGTTGCTTAATAAGTTTAATCAACTCATGATCCCCACTAATCTCCATTCCTGTGGTTTCAGAAAGTATTCGATAAAAAAGATCATCAGCCGTAGTAATATCAATTTTTACAATACCATCACCTAATTGGATTTTTTCTAAAAATACGTTTTTAATAATTTCCGTATCCTTAAAATCTTTAAGGGATTCCTTTACTTGCCTTATATTCTCTAGTGGATAAACAACGTCTTTTACTTTGTCAATTAACTGTTTGTTAAGCCAGTGATCATGTTCAAGTGTTTCAATCCACCTTGGAAAGGCAAACTGCATTTCGTTAAGTGGGAATTCATATAAGACTTTTTCCAGCAATGAATGGATGTCATCAATTTTCATTTGGGCAACATTCATAGGCACAACAGGCACATTATAACGCTGAGATAACTCTTTAGTTATCTCTATTCTATCTCCATCATAAGGACGGTTTGTATTATAAACAACGATAAATGGCTTCCCAAGTTCCTTAAGTTCCGCTACGACTCTTTGCTCTGCTTCTTCATAATCAGCTCTTTCAAAACTCGTAACACTACCATCAGTGGTTATGACAATCCCTATGGTAGAGTGATCTGTAATAACCTTTGTTGTTCCTATTTCTGCAGCCTGAGCAAAAGGAATCTCCTCCTCAAACCAAGGGGTTTTGACCATGCGAGGCGTTTCATTATACATATGACCATCTGTATCAGGGATCATATAACCGACACAATCAATCATTCTGACTTTAACTTCAAAATCTCCCCCGATTGCAATGGAAACTGCTTCATTAGGAATAAACTTTGGCTCTGTGGTGGTGATCATCTTTCCATCCCCACTTTG
>CAYRAL010000030.1:0-10359 GCA_964422235.1 uncultured Candidatus Epulonipiscium sp.
CACTGGACTTTTAATCCAGTTGTCCCGGGTTCGAGCCCCGGGTGGTTCATTATTTTAAAGGCTGTATTTACGAATTGACGTAGGTACAGTCTTTTTATTATATGTCAATAAAATTTTAGAAAAGAGGATTATAAATGAGAGCCCCTCTATATGATCATATTATAAAATATAGCAAAGAGATTACCTCCTTCCATATGCCAGGCCATAAATTTGGGGAAATATTAAATATGAATACCATACCATTTTTAGATTTAGATGTTACGGAAGTCCCAGGCCTAGATAACCTTTATGATGCAGAAGGAATAATTCTTGAAGCACAAGAAGAAATGGCAAAAAAGTATGGTGCTAGAGAGAGTATATTTATAACCAACGGTTCAACATCAGGTATCATAGCTTCAATGCTTGCCATATGTAGCCCGGGAGATTCATTTATTGTTGCAAGGAATTGCCATCATAGTGTATGGAATGCTCTTATTTTAGGGGGTATAAGACCTATATATCTTAATCCACGTCATGATGAGAAACATAATATATTAGGTGGCATTAGCGCTTCTAACCTAGAGGAAATACTGATTAAAAACCCAGACGCTAAAGGGGTCATAATGGTTAGCCCAACCTATGAAGGGCTTGTATCAGATATTGAGAACATAGCTAAAATAGTCCATCGTCATAATAAGATACTTATTGTAGATGAAGCCCATGGGGCCCATTTTGTATGGGAGCAGGCTTTCCCTAAAAGTGCTGTAATACATGGCGCGGATATAGTTATCCAAAGTATGCACAAAACCCTACCAGCCTTAACACAGAGTGCCTTAGTGCATATAGGGAGTCAGAGGATCGATAAACAAGTCCTTATTAAACGTTTACAAATGACACAAACAAGTAGTCCTTCGTATCTTATGATGGGTATTATGGATTATACAAGAGCACAGATGGAAAATAAACCTGAATTATGGACAAATTATGTTAAGCAACTTTTAGAAACAAGACAAAAGCTAGCTAAGATGGAAAATTTATTATTACTTTCAAAGGATATTTGTGGAAAAGCAAGTATTTATGATATAGATGAGAGTAAACTTGTTGTTTTTACTTATAATGCCGATATTACAGGTATAGAGTTAAGTAACATACTACGTAACCAATATAATATTCAAGTAGAATTAGAATCTGAGGAATATATTATTGCTATGTCAACCATAGCTGATGGTCCTTATGATTTAGAATTACTTTCCAAAGCATTACTTGAAATCGATTCTAAATTAAAAAAGGATATAACAAAGAAAAGATATAATCGGGAATTAAGCATTGATAATGAAAACAATAGATTCCCTAGAGAAATATATTTTGGGGATAAAGAGAATATTCCTATTGCCCAAAGTATTGGAAGAATTAGTGGGACTAATGTTATGTTATATCCACCGGGAATACCTCTTATATGTATTGGTGAAGTATTTTCAAGACAAACTATTGACCATATCAATAACGTATCAACCCAAGTACTTGGCATTATAAATGAAAATAATCAAATTAAGGTATCAGTATCTAAAGAAGGAGTAAAAGATGAAAGGTAAACTATTTATTATAGAAGGCTTAGATGGAAGTGGTAAAGAAACACAAACTAAAAAGCTATACCAACGATTAAAAGGTGAGCATATAAATATAAGAAAAGTAGAATACCCTAATTATAAAAGTGATTCTTCTGCTTTAGTAAAAATGTATCTTAATGGGGATTTTGGGAAAAATGTAGAAGACGTAAATGCTTATATATCCTCTACATTTTATGCAGTAGACAGGTATGCATCATATAAAACAGAATGGGAAGACTTTTATATAAATGGTGGCATCGTACTAGCAGATCGGTATACTAGTTCTAATATGATTCATCAGGCCTCTAAAATAAAAGATAAAAAAGAGCAAGAAAGATTTTTACATTGGTTAGAAGACCTAGAATTTGATATATATGGTTTACCGAGGCCAACTCGTGTAATCTTTCTAAATATGCCTCCAGAATACAGTAAACAGCTAATGGAAAATAGGGATAATAAGATTACAGGAAAATCTAAAAAGGATATACATGAGAGTAATTATGATTATCTAAAAAGATCCTATAATAATGCAATGGATGTTGTTATAGCAAACAATTGGGAGGTTATCAATTGTGTTGAAGATGGTAAAATACTTGCCATTGAGCAAATACATGAAAAGATATACTTGAGCGTCAAAAAGCTATTAGAGAAAGAGGTTTAAAAACTAAGGGTTTTGTATTATAATAGAAGGAAGGATTGGGAGGTGCGTCGTGGGGAATATACAAATTGACAGTATAAGAATGCCAGAACTCAAAAACTTAAAGCCAGCAGAAAATAAGAAAATAGAAAAAGACTTTAAATTTACCCTACTTAGTAAAATTGAAGAAGGTGAGCTACAAGAAAAATTAGGAAATATGATTGAACAAATATCCGCTCAAGGAAATAAAATTGCTGAGCATATGGATATTAGGGATATGAAACAATACAGGATGATGATTTCAGAATTTATGAATGAAGTTGTAGCACATTCACATGAATTTTCTAGAGAGAATTTTTTAGATAAAAGAGGGCGCCATAGGGTGTATGGTATTATAAAGCAAGTTAATAAAAATGTCGATGAACTTGCTCAGGAACTTCTTAAGGATGAGAAAAATCATTTATCTATATTAAAAAAGGTAGATGAAATTAAAGGATTAATTTTAGATATTGCAACTTAAAACGTTCGTGCCATGCACGAACGTTTTTGCTTGAAATAAGCTTATCAAGGAGGTAATATAATTTATGCGATATGATTATAAGAGAATAATGGGTCATGAAGATGTAATAGGATATTTTAGAAAAACCATGAAAAGTAAAAATATATCCCATAGTTACCTACTTGAAGGAAGTGAAGGGATAGGGAAAGGACTGTTAGCAACAACCTTTGCAAAAACCCTTTTATGTGAAGAGAAGGATATGACTGACCCTTGTAATAAGTGTACATCATGTATTATGATGGAAACAGGCAATAATCCGGATTATATTGAAGTTTTTTCTAAAAAAGTGTCTATAGGTGTAGATGATATTAGAGAACAAGTAGTGGAACAAATGGATATTAAGCCTTATCGTAGTCAATATAAGGTTTTTATTATACCAGAGGCAGAGCGAATGACAATACAAGCTCAAAATGCACTACTAAAAACTATTGAAGAACCACCTCATTATGGTGTTGTTATATTAATTACAAAAAAACCATCTAGAATCATAAGCACAGTTCATTCAAGATGTACTAGAATACGGGTCTTACCCTTATCAAGTGAAGTGATAAAAGGATATATACAAAATAACCATGGACTAGAGGAATGGGAAGCTAATTTGTATGCAGACTTTGCTGATGGTAGTATTGGGAAAGTAAAACAAATGGTTGAAGGCGAAGAATTTTGGGATATCCGCCAAAAAGCCATAGACTATATCATAAAACTAGATAATGTAGATTTAATAGAATTATATGATATGGCAGCTGAAATGGAGAAAGACCGAGATCATCTACCACAAATATTAGATTTCTGGATGATTTGGTACAGGGATATATTAATGTACAAAAAATTCCAAAAAGAAGAATATGTCTTCTATAAGGATTTTAAGAATCTGTTATTGGACAGGTCCAAGGAATTAACTTATAATAGGATTAATAATAATTTTTGTGGCATTATTAGAGCTAAAGAACGCTTAGAGAAAAATATAAACGTTATGCTTATTATAGAGAACCTATTATTAGAAATAAAGGAGAGAAATAAATGATAACTATAATTGGGGTGAGATTTCGCTCGGCAGGTAAAGTATATTACTTTGATCCAAATGGACTAGACTATACACAAGGGCAACATGTTATTGTAGAAACCGCTAGAGGAATTGAATACGGTGAAGTAATAATTGCAAATAAAGAAGTAGCAAATAAAACTGTCGTACAACCACTTAAAAAAGTAGTTCGTCTTGTAACAAAAGAAGATGAAAAAATTGCAAAAGCCAATAAAGAAAAAGAGGCAGAGGCCTTTAGAATTTGTAAAGAAAAGATCATTAAGCATAACTTAGATATGAAACTTGTTGATGTAGAATATACATTTGATAATAATAAGGTCTTATTTTATTTTACATCTGATGATCGGGTGGATTTTAGAGAATTAGTAAAAGACTTAGCTTCAATTTTCCGCACAAGAATAGAACTTAGGCAAATAGGCGTAAGAGATGAAACAAAAATGTGTGGTGGTATTGGAATTTGTGGCAGAGAACTTTGTTGTAACAAGTTTTTAAGTGATTTTCAACCCGTATCTATAAAAATGGCAAAGGAACAAAATCTTTCACTTAATCCAATCAAGATTTCAGGGATTTGTGGTCGGTTAATGTGTTGCTTAAAATATGAAGAAGAAAGTTACCAAGAAATTAAAGGACGGTTACCTGAGGTAGGCGATTATGTTATGACTTCGGAAGGAAAAGGACAGATATTAACAGTCCAATTACTTCGTGAACAGTTTAGAGTAGCCATAGAAAAAGTAGAAAAAGGTAGAAGTATAAGGGAAGTAATTGTCGTTAAAGCTTCAGATGTAGAGCTTATAAAACCACAGAAAAAATGTTGTAAAAAGGACTGTAAAAATGAAACAGCAAGTACAGATTAACCCTCATGAAAGGCTAGACTTTATACAAAGAAAAGGATATAAAATTATTCAAAATCCCGAGGTATTTTGCTTCGGGATTGATGCTGTACTCTTAGCAGATTTTGCTAAGGCAAAAAAGAATGATCATGTGCTTGATATAGGAACAGGTACTGGTATAATTCCAATACTTATGTTTGCGCGTTATGAAAATAAGGGTTACACAGGAATTGATGTTCAAGAAGATATGATCAATATGGCAAATCGTAGTGTTCAACTCAATAAGATTGAAGATAATATAAAAATGCTACATCTCAATGTAAAAGATTTAAGTCATAGGTATCCTGAAAATAGCTTTGATATTGTAACCAGTAATCCACCCTATATGAAAGGGCAAGCGGGACTGGTTAATGAAAACGAATCTAAAATGATTGCTAGACATGAAATAACATGTTCATTAGAAGATATTATACAAAATACTGCTTATGTTCTTAAAGATAAAGGTAAACTATATATGATCCATAGGCCACATAGATTAGTAGATATTATATATTTAATGCGTCAGTATCGTATAGAGCCTAAACGTATGCGAATGATTCACCCAAAAGAAGGTAAAGCACCTACAATGGTATTAATTGAAGGTGTTAAATATGCCAGAGCTGAACTGATTGTAGAACCACCCTTGTATGTATATCATAATAATGGTGAATATACAGATGAGATTTATAAAATTTATGGAACTGAAAAGGAGGATAAGTAATATGGGGGGATATGGTGTATTAACGCTTTGTGCAACACCAATAGGAAATTTAGAAGATATGACCTATAGAGCAGTGAGAGTTATGAAAGAAGCTGATATTATTGCAGCAGAAGACACAAGACATACAAGAAAGTTACTGACTCACTTTGATATCCATACATCTTTAGAAAGTTATCATGAACATAATAAAAAGGTGAAGGGGCCAGTACTAATTGAAAAGCTTAAGCAAGGTAAGGATATTGTATTAGTTACAGATGCAGGAACACCTGGAATCTCAGATCCTGGTGAGGATATGGTGAAGCTTGCCCTTGAAGCAGGGATTAAAGTAACAGCTGTACCAGGGGCAGTAGCAGGCATAATCGGTCTTATTATTTCAGGACAAAATACAAGGAGATTTTCCTTTGAAGGATTTTTACCCCAGGACAAGAAGGAACGTAATGTAAGATTGAAGGCCCTTGAAGGTGACACTAACACAATCATACTCTATGAGGCTCCCCACAGGATTAAGAAGACTATAGGATATCTGTACCAAGGGTTAGGCAATCGTAGTATAACAATAACAAGGGAATTAACCAAAAAATATGAAGAAGTATCCAAAATGTATCTAGAAGAGGCAATCTTATATTTCAATGATAGGGATCCAAGAGGAGAGTATGTCCTAATTATAGAAGGTGCAGATCAAGAACTACTAGATCAGCAAGCTGCTAGGAGTTGGGAAGATATAACAATTGAGGATCATATGAATCAGTATATTAAGGAAAATATTTCAGAAAAAGATGCCATGAGACTTGTAGCTAAAGATAGAGGTGTCTCAAAAAGAGAGATATATCAACATGTTAAAGTAAAAAAGACTATCTCTTAATATTAAGAGATAGTCTTTTAAATTTAACTTACTGTTAGACCAGCAATTCTTGCTAATTCAATAATAGTAGCTCTAGAAATCTTTTTACCATTATAATCAATTAAATCTTCCATGCTACCATTAAAAATATCTGCAGGTTGATATTTTTTGAGTATGATTTTTTCATTATCAATGAAAATTTCCAAAGCATCTTTTTCATGGATATCCAAGTTTCTACGCAGTTCAATAGGAAGTACAATTCTACCTAACTCATCTACTTTTCTTACAATCCCTGTTGATTTCATGCAAATCCCCCTTTAAATTTTATATGATATAAAGTCATATTAAACACAAACTTATAAAAATATAATACCATAATTGACAATAAAAGTCAATGATGAAAATACATATTTTTGAAGTTTAACCGAAAAAAAGGTATTATCAATGTATTATTTGTAGAAGCATTAGAAAATTTGTCGATTTTTGTAGGAAATAAATAAGCATATAACTTGTCTTTATCCATATATATTATTGATAGAAAATAATTAAATATGGAGGAGAACAATGTGCTTAACTATTTATGGAGCGGAATGATTATTTTTTCTATTTTAATAGCTGCTTTTAGTGGGGGAATGGATGCAATTACCCAAAGTGCATTAGGGTCAGCTAAAGAAGCAGTTGAACTTGCTTTTGGTATGTGCGGGGTAGTGGCTATGTGGATGGGTATTATGAGAATAGCAGAAAAAGCAGGAATTATAGAGGGGCTATCAAGGAGAATGAGGCCGGTTTTAAGATTTTTATTTCCAGATATTCCAGATGGGCATCCAGCCCAAAAGTATATTGCTACAAATATGATTGCCAATTTCTTAGGGTTAGGTTGGGCTGCAACACCTCCAGGGCTAAGAGCTATGGAAGAACTTCAAAAACTTAATAAAAGTAAAGATAGGGCAAGCCATGCAATGTGTATGTTCTTAATCGTTAATATTTCTTCTGTTCAAGTTATTTCCATTAATATAATTAGCTATCGTATGAAATATGGATCCTTGAATCCAACAGAGATTATAGGACCTTCAATATTAGCAACAATATTTTCGACAGTAATAGCTATTATATATGGAAAATTAAAATATAGGAAGGAATATTAACGATGGCTATGATATTAGTATTATCAAGCATAATGATTCCATTAGTCATAATCAGTATCGTATCATATGGCTTACTTAAAGGGATTAATGTATATGATGCCTTTGCTGAGGGTGCTAAAGATGGGTTAAAGGTAGTGGTACAGCTGCTACCGACATTAATAGGCCTTATGATGGCTGTAGGAATGCTAAGGACATCAGGGGCATTAGATGGGATAACAAGAATAATCTCTCCCCTTATTTCCTGGACTAAATTTCCGACGGAGGTTATTCCCTTAACGCTTATGAGGTCTGTCTCAGCGGCTGCATCTGTCGGTTTAGTATTAGATGCCTTTAAAACATACGGACCAGACTCCTTTATTGGTCGGTTAATATCTATTATGTTTGGTTGTACGGAAACTATATTTTACACGATGTCCGTATATTTTATGACCATAAAAATAAAGGATAGCCGATATACTTTAAAAGGAGCGATCATTACCTCACTAGCTGGTATTATTGCATCTTATTTTTTAACAATGTGGATTTTTGGTATATAAATGGATTTTAAATATAAATTTGCCAATATTAATGTTATAATAGTTTTATAGGAAGGAGATTTTACAATGTTAGATAAAATTTTCGGGATACTTAGAGGATTTCGAAGGGAAAATAAGATTACATATGAAAAGGTTTATGATAAGAATGACTGTAAGATTTATGAAGGTAAAATGAAGGGCGATCAATTTCATGGTGCAGGAAAATGTTATGATGAAAATGAAAAACTCATTTATGAAGGAGAATTTGCACATGATTTGCCAAATGGCAAAGGCGTCTATTATTTTTCAGAAGATGAGTATTATATAGGCCAATTTAAACATGGTGAAAGAACAGGTCATGGTACTTATTATTGGAGTGACGGTGGAAAATATGAAGGATATTTTCTAAGCGGTAAAAAAGAAGGTAAAGGAAAGTATTTTCATGCCAATGGTGATGTGTACGAAGGCATATTTATAGATAATATGATGCAGGGTAAGGGTACTGCTCATTATGCCAATGGTGATATATATGAAGGAAATTTTGAAAATGGTATTGAAACTGGACTTGGGATATTAACCTTAGTTGATGGGAGTTCTTATGCTGGTGAAGTAGTGGAGGGTCTGCCACATGGTAGAGGAGAATATAAAGGGATTAATGGTATAATCTATAAAGGGAACTTTGTAGATGGTATGATGACTGGTAAGGGACAAATGATATATGAGGATGGCTCTAGATATATCGGGCAATTTAAAAATGGTAAAAGGCATGGGGACGGGGTTTTTGAAGATACAGAAGGCAACCAATATGAAGGTGTATTTGAAGATGATGCAATGATAAAGCGTATAGCATGATTTAGGACAAAAAAGAGTTTCTATAGATTAATCTATAGAAGCTCTTTTTTGTTTTTGGTTTTTAACAAGAATAATGTAGATTTGTATCATAATAACTGTTGTAGACATACAATATAGTGAACGACTAAGAGGAAGGTTGTAGAAAATAGGGAGTATGTGTAGGGGGAAATTTAATTTAAAATCAGTGAGGTGATTAGAGTGAGCTATAAGAAGTATAAGGAATGGGGCAGACTAAGTGATACTAAAGATTTAGAGATGGATCGAGATAACTGTTGCTGCTATTGTGATTGCTGTTGTGAAAGAGAAGAGCCTAATAAAGAGAAAAAAGAAGCGTGTTGTAAGGATGGTCAACTGGTACTCGTATTTAATACATCCATCGATGGGGATGTATCTATAACTGACAGCTTTAGGGATAATCTTAGAGATAATAATGAAAGTTTTAATATTAAAGATAATTTTAGAGAGGCTGTTATCGTAAAAGATATCTTAAGTCATAATGCTATAGATGTCTTAAGTCACAATGCCATAGAGCTTCTAAGTCGTAACTGCGTAGATCTGATGATTGATAGCGCAAGGGATTTCTTAAATGAAGCATTTAAAAATGCATTAAATGAAAGCTTAAATGGTATCAATAGTACGGATAATAGTACAGATGTTAGTGATATCCTAAATCATAACTTTAGCTGCAACAAAGATAGTTTTGAACTTCCAATTGCTAATCAAGTAAGTAAAAGTAGTAGTTGTGCTAAGAGTGAGGGTGGATCTACTTCTACAGCAAATAATGATGCAGATATAATAACAGATGATGGAATCCCATTAGCAATTATGTTAGATGAGGAGTAATGAAAGGGAGGGGATTAATAATGTCTGAAAAGGACACTAAGATTTCTGATGATATGATAGAAGCTTTTTGCCAAAGTGTTTCTGATTTAACAAATATCATTATAGATTCTGCTAAACCCATGGAAGATATAATGAGTAATTTAAAAGAAAAGTTTTATGGAATAGTTCTACCTGTTCTTACTGAAAATATGGAAAAGATTATTATTAATATTAATAATAAAACTGAAAAAACAGAAGAATAATGTAGATTAGTATCACAATAAGGAGAAGATGCATATTATAGAGTAGATACACAAGAAAAGGGAGAGTTTAGCTAAGGATGAAAAAACAATATCATAATTAAAGAAAGGGGAATAGTATATGGGTTGTGAAAGATGTGGGAATAATCAAGTAGGGGGAACACAGAGATTTCCTTGTCAGAGAGAATTAAATAGGTTAAAAAGGGATATACGTGAATTAGAGCGTTGTTTATTAGCTGCTGAAGATGATGATAATGATAATGGTAATAATGGTAGACCAAGACCTTGTCGATGCTGTTGCTGTTGCTGTAATCGTCGCGGGGATACCGCTGGAAACCAAACATCTTGGGGTAGATAAGAGCAAAAAGGCCACAACTGTTAAAAGTTGTGGCTTTTTTAAATACTTATTTTATGCCTGAGGACCAGCACTAACTAAAGCCTTTCCAGCTTCATTGCTTTCATATTTTGCAAAGTTTTTAATGAATCTCTGTGCTAAATCTTTAGCTTTAG
>CAYRAL010000031.1:0-4444 GCA_964422235.1 uncultured Candidatus Epulonipiscium sp.
TTTCTCCATAGTTTAGGACATCCTTAACAATTGAGTTTCCACCTTTTTGTATACACCCTAGAGACTTATCCTCAAGAGATGATATTCCCCCATCTTTGTTTCCTGGTGAAGGATTTTCGTATATTTCCTGCTTATTATCTATAAAGTACTGTTTAAAATCATTTATAAGATTGACTGTTTTTTTAAAAACCTCATTGTCCATAGATCTATTCATAAGAATAGTTTCTGCTCCAAACATCTCAGGAACTTCTGTTAGTATGGTTGTTCCACCTTTAGATATTAGATAGTCTGAAAATCTTCCAAGCAACGGGTTAGCAGTAATTCCTGAGAATCCATCAGATCCTCCGCACTTCAAACCAATTTTTAATTCTGAAACTGGAACATCTACTCTTACATCTTTACTGATAGAATGATAGATCTTTGTAAGTTCCGCAACTCCCACTTCTATTTCATCTTGAACATTTTGAGTGATTATAAACTTTACTCTCTCCTCATCATGTTCTCCTATGACTTTTTTGAAATCTTCCATACTGTTATTTTCACAACCAAGGCCTAGAACTAATACGCCAGCAGCATTAGGATGTTTCACTAAGTCTGCAAGGATTATCTTCGTATTTTCATGATCATCCCCCAATTGGGAGCAGCCATAGTTATGTGTAAATACCTCAATTGCATCTATATTAGTAGGTTTTACTCTTTCTTTGAACTTTTTTATAATAAGATTTGCAACGCCATTGACACAGCCTACTGTAGGTACAATCCACATTTCATTTCTAATTCCTACATTCCCATTCTTTCTTCTATATCCGCGAAAGGTTTCGGGGCCATCTGTAATAGGGTATTCGATTTGTTTTGGTTCATATTTGTAATCTATCATGTTATGAAGTCCAGTCTTTAAATTATGCGTATGGACCCAGTCACCAGGATTAATATCCTCTTTAGCTACTCCTATAGAGTAACCGTACTTAATGATATCTTCACCCTTACTAATTCTCTTAAGCGCAATTTTATGTCCCATTGGTATATCTTGGTTTGCGACTATTGTAGTTTCTAATATCTCAACAGTCTCTTGTATTGTAACACAACTTAATGCTACTGCAACATTATCTATATCTGTAATAAGATATATCTTCTGAGCCACCATATATCCATTCCCTCCTTTACTAGAAATTTTTTATTGTTTCACGTATTCCTTCTTCAATAAGTCTTATAAGATCCTTAAGAACATTCTCATATAAACCTGAAATCTTCATAAGATCCTTACCCCACAAAGATTTATTTGAAAGAATTTTTCTTACAACTTTTGAAAGGTCATCTTCTTTCCATATTTTTTCAAAGAATTCAAGCGTCTCAATATTATCTTTAACTAAATACTTATCTCCATTTTCTCTTATTCCAAAGTACCCTTCTTCTTCTTTCTTAATATCATAAAACTTGATTAATGCAGCCAATGAAAAAGAAAGCCTTTGGGGAAGCCTACCTTCAAGTTTCACATAATCTTCAAGTGATGGCAAACATCTTGCAGTATACTTAGATATAGAGTTTAGGGATATATCAAGAAGTTTGTGCTTAATGAATGGATTTCCGAATCGCTCTATCACATCATTTGCAAACTGTTTTAGTTCATCTAAAGGTAAATCAATGGTCGGAATCACTTCATCAAATATCAAACTTTTAAGATAAGATTCAAAATCCGGATCATTTATAAATTCTCCAACTAGGTTATGCCCTGCAAGATACGCCGCTAACACTGTTGAGGTATGTGCACCATTGAGGATTCTAACCTTTCTTTTTTTATATGGTTTTGCATCCTCAGTCCAGATAACATTTGCCTTCGTATTATTACCTGTACCTACAGGAAAAAGTTCCTGATATTTGGGATCAGCTTCTATTACCCAAAGATTAAATACTTCCGCAGCTACAATAAGGCCATCTTTATAACCAAACTGTTCCTCATATTGACTAGCTTCATCAGCTGGATAACCTGTAACGATTCTATCTACTAGGGTATTTGCAAAAGCACAATTTTTATCTAACCATGTAATAAATTCCTGTTCAAGATTCCACTCTATAGCATATTGATTGACAATTCTCCTTAATTCTGTTCCATTGTTATCAATAAGTTCAACTGGAAGAACTAATATCCCCTTGTCTGCCGCCCCATTAAAATGCTTATATCTATGGTACAGAAACGAACAAATTTTTGCTGGAAATGACTTAGGAAGTTGATCTTCTAGTTTGTCTCCCTGAATATATGTGATTCCAGCTTCTGTTGTATTAGATACAATGATCTTTAGGTTTTCACTCGTGGCTATCTTAATATATTCCTCATAATTTTGAAAAGGATTTATTCCTCTTGAGACCGAAGTAATTGGCTTAACCCTTTCTACTTTTTCTCCATTTTCAAGGCCACGCATAACCACCGTATACTGACCATTTTGGTCATTCATTTTATCAATAATTCCTTTATCTATTGGCTGAGCAATAACGATGCTTCCCTTAAATAGATCTTCATCATTGAGCTCATCAACCATCCAGTCTACAAATCCTCTTAGAAAATTCCCCTCACCGTATTGAAGTATCTTTTCAGGATAATGACCATTTTTCTTTTCTACTATTTCATTTATTTTTTTCATTATATTTCAATATCTCCTTTTATAAAGTTCCCTATCTTATTACCATAAGTTCCCGTCCTTATTAAAATTCAAAAATTCAGGTTCTGATTCAATCACTAAGTTAGGGTTGTTCTTTGCTTCATCATAGTAAGCTTCAGACAACAAAATATATTCTAAGTGGAGGCTATTTGCTATACGAACGATACGGGGGTTTTCTTTGTCAATTTCATTGCATGTTTTAATACATACCTGAATTGCTTCTTGATCACTTTCCATAATAATTGGGATCCGTACACCACCTAGAACCGTACATGTAATCGCATTAGGATACATGGATGTAAGGTCTAATTTATCAAATACCCTTTTTGTTGTTGCACTAGAATACCCTAGCCCTATTCCATTTCCATGAGATTCTGGACTTATATCTAATACAACCACTCTTTGAGATTTGATTCCTCCTGTTGCATATGGCGTACAGAATGTGCCTGTTATATTAGGATCCATGCCATCACCACTAAAGTTTTTACCAATTTGATCTACTACAAGTACATCACATTCATCAACCCAAATTCTAGGGATAAGATCAAAGGATTCTTGTAATAATATCGGCTCTTTTTCTTCGATTTCATCGGCATTAATAGCTACAATTTTATAAGTTTCATCAAATGCATTTTCTATTGTCGGTACAGCAAATAAAATCGGTGCTTGTTTTATAATTGCCCTTCCAAATAAAGGAACATTCTTTGCCATATTTTTAAATCCAGCAGCATGGGTTACTTCTGCACCATATTGCTTACCTAATCCTATGGCCATCATTTTCATAATGCCACTTTCATATGGTCCTCTAAATGCTGTGTGAGGTTTAATTCTACAACTAATTATAATCCCATCAGCTTCAGCTGCATTTTTATCAATAAACACTTTTTGTCCTTCATCATTTTTCCCAATTTCTTTAACTTCCATAGAAGAAACAATTGGGCATTCTAGATACTCTTCAGTGATTCCGTATCCAGCTAAAAGTTCTCTTTGCCCCTCTTCAGTTGCACCACCATGACTTCCCATGGCAGCAACTATAAAGGGAAATGCCCCCTTAGATTTAACAAAGTCGGCTATTGCCTTTGTTACTAACGCAACATTAGCAATACCCCTTGAGCCTGCAGTAATGGCTATTCTCATTCCTGGTTTAAGTTGGCTTGAAAATTTATCTTCAGATAACAAATCATATATTATACTTGGGATATCCTGTGGGTTTATTTTTTCCCTTGGAAAAATCTGTCTTGCTTTAAACATCCTAGGCATCTTTGTATTGCGAACCATATTTGTAACAAATGGTCTCTCTCTCATTTGATTCATCCTTCCTTTGTTATTACATGAATATATTCCATGTGCCTTAACATATTTCCTAGTAGAAGATGTTTACAAGAAAGGTTGAAAAGAACGGAATATAAGTCAGTAGTATTAAGTTAATTGCAAGCAAAATATAAAAAGGTACTGCTTCTTTCATAAAGTCTTTTGTAGAACATTTTGTAATACTTGTGGTTACAAACATTAATGTACCCATTGGTGGTGTAAATGCTCCTACTGCACTATTGAAAATATAAATCATAGAAAAGTGTATTGGATCAATTCCGTACGCTGTGGCTACGGGTGCTAAAAGAGGTGCTAGTACAATCATTGAAGCATTACCTTCAATAAACATCCCAACTACAAGTAAAAAGACATTAACGACAAGTAAAAACACGTATTTATTATGGATTGTATTTACCATCCACAAAGTTAAGTCCTGAGGAATTCTTTCTTTTGTTAGGATCCAAGAAAGGGTTGAAGCT
>CAYRAL010000031.1:4454-6146 GCA_964422235.1 uncultured Candidatus Epulonipiscium sp.
AGGGTCAATTCTTTGTAAAAAAGGCCTAGAATAAGAGCATATATAATCGCAACCGCTCCAGCTTCTGTTGCAGTAAACACACCAATCCTTATACCACCAATAATAATAATTGGCAGTAACATTGGAAAAAATGCTGGCTTCATTGCTTCTGTTTTTTCTTTAAATGAAATTTTAGTTGTTCTTGTTGGTATGTAACCCCTGTTTTTACTCATCTTTCGAACCATAAGCATCATGGTTACGCACAACAATAACCCAGGCCCAATTCCTGCCACAAACATTCTACCTATTGATATGTTTGTTATACTACCATAAATAATCATACCAACTGATGGCGGTATGAGTGGTACAATCATCCCTGTAGCAGCTGTTAAAACAGTTGAAAATGATTTGGAGTAGCCATTTTCCTCCATCGTCGGAACTAATAGCTTACACTGCATTGCAGCATCCGCAAGGCTTGACCCTGATAATCCACCCATTAATGTGGAGAGTAAAACGTTTACCTGACCCAGCCCACCATACATTCTACTGGTGAGTACTACTGTCATATTCATGATCCTTTTAGTTACACCTGTATAATTCATAAATATTCCTGCAGCTATGAAAAACGGGATAGCAAGCAATGTTAAACTCTCTACGCCACCTACCATTTGCTGTGCAAATATAATTGAATTCACGCCTGGGGTAGCAATAAAATAAAACACTGAAGCTGCCATTATTGCCAAATACACAGGTACTTTTAAAAATAGTAATGCTAACATAATGACTGCCATAATTATTATTGTCGTATTCATTCTTTAACCTCCTCATATTCATCTGTCACACCAAAATAAGTAGTTAACAACAGATTTACAAATTGCAAAACACAAGACACTGGTGCAATGACATATATATACGCATATGGTATATGTAGAATACTAGTTGTCCTTGCTGATTTTATAAATAACTGAATGTATTGTATGCTCGTTAAGAATAGGTACCCTATTGTAAAAATGCCAATTGCAAATATCAGTATATCAATTTTTTTACGGACCTTCTCTGGAAAAATATCATATATAATCTCTATTGCAACATGATTCCCTGTTCGAAATGCAAATCCTGCTCCGATAAAAATAATCCACACAATAGATATTAGTTGTATTTCTTCAATCCATCCAAGTGGCTTTCCTGCTACATAACGCATTAAAACACCAAAAAAGGTTAAAAACACCAACACAAACAATGGTATCATAGCTAATATTATATCTAAATTTAATATCCTTTTAAATTTTTTATTATCTCTTAAATTCACTTTTATCCTCTTTTCATTAAGAGTATTGTAGAATATGACTTTTGTCCTATTCTACAATACTCTATATTTTTTCTATGCTATTTATTTTACGATGTTTCTAATATTTTCATATAAATTATCTGACCATCCAAACTCTTCTCCTCTTTCAAAGAATTTAGCAGCCAAATCTACCCATTGTTGGTACTCTTCTTCTGTAGGCTCTGAAATCGTAACACCTGCATCGATCATTGTTTGCTCTGCTTTTGCTGTCGCTTCTTCATATAATTCGTTATTTAAGTAATCTAATACTTTCTCTCGATTTAGGTTATCAATTATTTTTAAACTCATTAATTTAATTTCATTTATAAAATCATAAACTACATAAGTATCATTGTTTATTTTTATTATGCTTCCTAATCCGAATG
>CAYRAL010000031.1:6156-10149 GCA_964422235.1 uncultured Candidatus Epulonipiscium sp.
AAGCTCCTGCTTCATCAGCTGATTCTTGAATAATCTTTTGCTGCTCTTCAGTTAATGTTGAATAAAATCCTTCACTAGCAATCCAAATCTGTAATGCATGGATATGATTATTCTTAACTAAATACTTTCCAACCTCATGAAAACTTCTATTTGCTAAGGAAACAATTGGGTTTTCAACACCATCAATAGTTCCAGCTTGTAATGCTGTATATACCTCTCCCATTTCCATCGCTACTGGAGATACGCCAAGATTTTGGAAACTCTTAATAGCAATATCATTTGATGATACTCTTACTTTTAAACCACTAATATCTTCTGGTAGTGTTACTGGTTTTGTTGTTAAGAAATCACGCTCTCCGTAAATCCAGTTAGATCCAACAACTCTTAAATATGCTTGTGCTGCTAGCTCATCACTAATGTCTTTATACCAATCACTGTCAATCGCCTTCCAAGCTTCATTCCAGTTTTGGAATACATATGGTGCATACAAAATACCAAAGTCAGCAACTCCGTAATCCGCAAGATACGCTCCGTCAGCAACAGTTATAACTGGCATATCAAGAAGCATTTGGTCAATTAGTTCAGTCTTTGAGCCTAATGCTGAGTTAGGGAATAATTCTAATTCCATTGTTCCCCCACTTTTTTCAGAAACCAAGCTTGCCCATTTTTCAACAGCAATTGCAGTTGGTTCTGATTCATTATTTTCATACCCTACTTGAATTTTAATTACCTCACCGGGTACTGTTGTATCTGCATCGTCTTTTACTTCGTCTTGTACTTTATCTTGTACTTTATCTTGTCCATTGTTTTTTGTACCATTTCCACCACAAGCCGTAACAGTTACTAACATCGTTGCAACAGCTAAAGCCAATAAACCTTTTTTAAGTTTCATATTTAACCCTCCACATTGTTTGTTTTTTATTTTTCAACATCAAACTATTAAATTAAAATTCAAGCATTACCTTTAACATTAGTTCTGAAGCCTCACTAAAATCTTTAAATGCAGTTGCTGCATCTTCCATCTTATAAGTATTTGTGATTACCTTATCTAGAGATATATCCCCAGATTTCACAAGGTCAATTAATTCTATGAAATCTTTCTTTAGGGCATTTCTAGATCCAAATATATTAAGTTCTTTCTTTTGGATTGTTGTAAAATTAAAGTCTAAATTATCTTTTCCAACTCCAATCAGTACAATGCTACCTCCAAAGGCCGCTGCATCGATACAATTTTGGAATGTAGATGGTAGTCCAACAACCTCTATTGTTATATCGAATCCATCATTATTTGTAATTCTATTAACTTCTGACATAAAATTTTCGCTATTATCATTTAATATTGCTCCATTAAGCCCAAATGATTCAGCATATTCAAGTTTCTTGTTATCAATATCAGAAATATACACTTCTGCTCCCATCATCTTCGCTGCAATAGCCGTTAAAACGCCGATTGTACCTGCACCTACAATAAGTACTTTATCTCCCTCTTTAACGTTTGCTCTTGATATCCCATGGTAACCAATACAAAATGGTTCAATAAGTGCAAGTGTTTTAGCAGACAAGCCCTTACCGTCATAAATACGATCAATTGGCATTGTTATGTACTGCTTAAATGCTCCCTCTCTTTGTACCCCCATAGTTTCATTGGTTGTACAAGCATTTACAAGACCACGTTTACAAGAATAACATTCACCACAATTAAAATAAGGATTACAAGTAACAATCATACCTTTTTCAAATCCTTGATCATTTGGCCCAATTTCAATTATTTCAGCTGAAAATTCGTGACCTGGGGTTCTTGGATATTCAAAGTACGCAAATGTTCCTCTATATGATCCAAGATCACTTCCGCAAATTCCTCCATAAAGAATCTTTAAAAGAGCCTCACCATCCTTAGGAACAGGTTTTTCAATATCTATTACTTCTACTTCACCTGGGTTATTTATGATTACCGCTTTCATTCCTCATCCTCCCTCCTTCTTGTTGAAATACTTTACTGTTTTCCATAATTACATGTTGTATACATCATGTATATCAGTTACAGTATACGAATTAAATAACAAGTTGTCAATATCAAAATTTATTTTGTTACAAATGTCCTGATATAAGAATGCATACCAAGGAAACTTTAGATAGTGTGTAAATGATTTTGCATATATATATTTACCTCCTCATACTTATAACAATGGTAAAACACCTGCTAAAGCTAAAGTTTGATAAATTTTATACATAGCTGTTACAAATTTGCTTGACTAGAATAAAACTAAGTACTCAATCATAAGGTATGTGAACAATAAAAACCGCAAACTTAGAGCTGGCGTAATTCGCTCTAAGTTTGCGGTTTTCCTATTTACAATTTTCTTGAATATCCTTCGAGCAAGGCATGACCGGCTATGGCGGAAAATAGCTACAATCATATGATGATTAGTTACTTTTTGGTGTGCTGTTGGCATCTTTAGCTAGCAGCTAAAGAATAAACATCAACGTACTCATAAGGTCCCTGTAGTAAAAGGTATTATAAACAATGGAGAATTCACCTGTTTGCCTTACACCTGGGTAGAAGGATGCCCGGTATGCATCTGTATGTTTTTTATAGGTAATTTCTAACTCAAAGAATTCTGGTTTATAAATACCACAATTGTTCCGGTTTTCTATTCCTCTTTGAACAATAGCCTCTATGCGCTCAAGGGCTAATTCTGGGTGAATGCTAATATTTGCTCTACCAAAGCCTTTTTGAACAGCTAGTGTTGATATATTAGGGTCAAACTCACGGACCATAAGAACAAGAGACTCATCCCCTGTAACGGCAACAACTGGAACATCTAAGGAGTGGCAAATATATCCATGAATTAAAAATTCATTAGCATCTTGATCATTGATTTTAATATTACGAACCTTTGTAGGGTCAAGAGTATGGGATAAAGGACTTCCATTTGAATGGGCCCCTGCATGATATCCTATCATAATAGCTGCATCATATGTCTCATCTATACCCTCTACCATACTATAAGGATGGTTGCTCCAGCCACGGATTAACTTAATCTCTTTTGGCAAATACTTATGTATAATATTTCTTCCTTCTTCATGAGCATCCTTTACAATGACTTCTGTTGCCCCAGCTTTTAAGGCCCCTCTACATGCCGCTGCAACTTCAAGACTCATTTGTTTGGCATGATTACTGTATTCTGGATGATCACTTTCTGTTTCACACCAATGAGTAATTCCTGATATTCCTTCGATATCTGCACTTATGTATATTCGCATCGTCTTTTCCTTTCAAAAGTTATTGGGGACAGTCCCCACATTCCTTATTTTACCACATAACTAGCACTAAAGTACACCTTTTAATCTATCAAACATATAATAAAACTAGACGTAAATATCTTTAAAGGAGATTATTAAAATGTATCCTACTTTCTATAGGCAAGAACAACCTAACCTGTCATATATAAGAATACTCCATGCTTCCCCTAACTCACCAGCTGTAGATGTTTATGCTAACAATGATCTTGTAGCAGAAAATCTATCTTACGAAAATATATCACCTTATATTCCCGTTCCAGCTGCCAATTACAATCTTCAAGTTTATCCTACTGGGCAGATGGAAGATCCTGTTATTAATACAGACGTTTATATTCCTCCAAATTTTGTTTTTAACGTAGCAGCCATTGGAACACTGCCTGATATTAGTTTGTACCCTGTCCCTGAACCATCCATAGCCCAAAACTCTGGTAATGCTTGTGTGCGTTTTGTCCATTTATCCCCTAATGCACCTGCTGTTGATATAAAACTAGATAATGGCACAATGGTCTTTGACAATGTGGCCTATAAGGGCGTTACTAATTATGCATGTATCCCTGCTGGAACATATACATTTATGGTATCACCTACTGGCAGTTCAGATGTGGCCTTAAGTGTCCCTAATGTTGATTTAGATGCCAATGTTTATTATACAATCTATGCTATTGGCTTAGCTGGAGAAGAACCTAGTTT
>CAYRAL010000032.1:0-9996 GCA_964422235.1 uncultured Candidatus Epulonipiscium sp.
CACCTATTTAACCAAGGCATGATTACAAAAGATGGTATTAAAATGAGTAAATCTAGAGGCAATACCGTATCCCCAGATGAGCTAGTTGAAAACTATGGTTGTGATTCTCTTCGTATGTATGAATTGTTTATAGGACCACCAGAGCTAGATGCAGAGTGGGATGACAGAGGAATTGACGGGGTTCACCGCTTTATTAATAAGCTATGGAGACTTATTAAAGGAAATACAGCAGTTGCACAAACACGAGAAATGGAACGTATTCGCCATAAGATGGTTTATGACATTACAAACCGTATGGATAACTTCCACCTTAATACAGTTGTCAGTGGCTTTATGGAAAACACAAACAAGCTAATGGATATTCAGAAAAAAGAAGGTGGAATTGACGACACTACGTTAGATACACTGATTATTTTGCTAGCACCATTTATTCCTCACGTCAGTGAAGAATTATGGCAATCAAGAGGCAATGTAGAAAGTGTCTTTAATAATACATGGCCAACATACGATGAGAAAAAAATGAAAGACGATGAAATAGAAATTCCAATTCAAATTAATGGTAAAAAAGTGGATTCAATCTTTATTTCACCAGATGCAGACAAGGACTCAATACTTGCAAGAGCTAAAGAGGCAATTGCAAGCAGAATAGAATCCAAAACCCTTATAAAAGAAATATATGTTCCAGGTAGAATTATTAATATAGTGGTCAAATAAATTTGTTATTTGCCGATCATAGAGACAATTAAATCAAACTTTTGGCGCTTTTCTGGAGGTAAGGAATCTCGTAAAAACAGAATAAGCGCCTTTTGTTGTTCAGGATTCATGACAATACCCCTTTGTTTTGCTTCGTTAGAAAGGGCCATAAAAGTCCCAATAATCTCTATATCGCTTTTACCATTCATAGCATTAATGGTCGTCTCAAGTTTTTCTAAAAAAGAAGGATCAAGAGAGTTAAAAATATCACTTTTAAAAATAGTACTCATATACTCATCTCCTCATATCATTATATATATAAGCTACTTCATTATGGTGGACAGGGTCTCAAGTAAATTCTTTTGATGATCATCTAGCATAGGAGAAATATTTTGGATAAATTCATTGGATACCCCCTTGGATGCACCCTGTGTTTTGGAAGGGGGTTCTACAGTAGTCGATTCTGTATAAGGAGAGCCTGACTGGGCCGATGCTAATATATTTTTAACATCATTAATTTTAAAGAAAATATCTACCCAGTAAGCATGATCAGGGTCTAAACTATTTTTAACGGAATGAAGTAGATCCATTTGCCAAGTCTCACTTTCTCTAAAATGACTAGAAGGATGATCCTTCTCATCTATAGCAGCAAAATGATTAACAACGGACATAAGCTCATAGGCTTTTATAAAAATAGAAAGATTTTTTTGTTTTTCAAAGGGTAAATAAGGGATTAATGATTTGCAAACACGTAAGGACTCTGTATGAATTTCGACATCTAAAGGAAACATAGGCCATGACTTGCCGTCTGGGGAAGTTGCAGGATTAGAAGTAGCAGTGGGTGCAAAGAGTTTAGCTAAATTTATCATATTAGACATGGTATTATCATTGCTCACCTATATACCCCTTTCTAAAAAATTTCAACCTCTTAATAATCTATGAGTAGAAGAGGGTAAAATAGAACAATATTAATCATTATTTATAGCTAAATGAATAAAGATATAGTATCGTTTAAGAGGAAAAGTGGTGTAAAAATGAAAGATATAAATCTAGTAGATGTAGATTTAAAAAGGGACATCCAGGAGATTTCTAATTATATACAAAGCTATGTAGACACAACTTACTTAAGTCAAATACGCAGTCAAATTAAAAACCATAAAAGGCAATGCGCGGAAATACCTTTTCCAGAAGTACAGTTACTCAATGCCATGGTTCCATTTGTAGAGGAAAATACTAGGGATAGGTTTTTAAATATTATTAATATGATCACCTATTCGAAGATGATAGAAAGCATGTTGCCTCATTATGGCATAGAAAACTTCTTTAGAAGAACAGCTAATACAAAAAAAGGACCTAATGACTATATACATCAAGCAGTAGTGGCCTTAGTTTTATATAGAGTAATTGTGTGGTCAGAGGAGCCTGGTATAATCGTATGATGAAGGTAAAAGAAAAGGGCAGGATTTTAAAATCCTACCCTTTCTCTTTACTTTTAGGATAATATTCTAGAATCCACCATTAAATAAAAGTACTAATGCTAAGATCCAGATCCAGGAATTATTACCGCATTTTAAATCAGTAAGGAAATTACCTGCCCCGCCGATTCCTGTGCCACAACTATCCCCAGCTCCAAAGCTTCCGGATAGTAATAAAACAGCAACAATAATCCAAATCCAGTTCCGATTATCCCCACACCTTAATTCTTCCATATTAAACCTCCTTAAATAAAAAATAAGTAAAAATACTATACATTTCTAGTGTATGTAAGGTAATGGCAAAACCTTACTACAGATTCAAAAAAGTTATAAAGATTTTAGAGTTCCAAGCTAGCCCTTGAAGGCGGGCTGGAACTCTAAACTGTAAATCTAATATATATTTATAAAGATTTAATTACTTATATCGTATTAGCAAGCAAGAGTTCCCGGGTTTAGTAAGAAGATAGCGGCTAAGAGAACAAGTAACATCGTGTTATTTCCACATCCAAAAATATTACCAAGATCAAAATTTAAGCCGCATCCATCATTACCGAAAAGAAGGAAAAAGGCTAATATAATCCAAATCCAATTGTTGCCTTGTAAACCAAACATAAAAAATCATCCTTCCATAGTTAAGAAATTATAGTCGAGAAAGCAAATAATAACTATTTCAATATTAGTTTATGTAATAAGGATAAAAAGGTTACAAATTATTATTAGCTACTGTTTCTTTGTTTTCTTGGAGTAGGGAAAGGATAGTTATAGCAAGCAAAATAAAATCCCAAGGAATAGTTGAGATATTATTTTTACGCTTAAAATTCCCTTGAAATTCTATGGGCAAGTCAAGATGAAGGAGCTGTTCTTTGGTATACCCTTCCATAATATCACCTCACTAATAAAATAATTAATATCGTATTTAAAGATATGCAAGCTATTGGAAATTTAGTATACTTATATGGAGTAGATATTGACAAGAGAGTATACGGTGTATACAATTATACATGTCCAGTTATCAGATAATTGAAGCTGATAAGCATTATAAAGTCAATGCTTGTTAAAAATACATATAAAATGAAAAGGAGTTACACATATGGGACTTACATTAACTGAAAAAATTATTAAAGCACATCTTCTTGAAGGGGAAATGACCCCAGGTAACGAAATAGGGATTAGAATCGATCAGACCCTTACCCAAGACTCTACAGGAACTATGGCCTACCTACAATTTGAAGCAATGGGAATTGATCGGGTGCAAACAGATAAATCTGTCGCTTATATTGATCATAATATGTTGCAACAAGGATTTGAAAACGCAGATGACCATAAGTATATCCAAACAGTAACTAAAAAACATGGTGTTTACTTTTCAAGACCTGGAAATGGTATTTGCCACCAGGTTCACTTAGAGCGTTTTGGTGTGCCAGGAGGCACTCTGCTGGGTTCTGATAGCCATACACCAACTAATGGTGGAATAGGTATGTTAGCCATTGGGGCAGGAGGACTTGACGTTGCAGTAGCTATGGGAGGTGGAACGTACTATGTTACCATGCCAGAAGTAGTCAATGTAGAATTAGTCGGTTCATTAAAACCCTATGTAGCTGCTAAAGATATTATATTAGAAGTACTTCGCATTCTAAGTGTTAAAGGTGGCGTGGGCAGAGTTATTGAATATACAGGCGAAGGTGTCAAAACTCTAACAGTTCCAGAGCGTGCAACCATTACCAATATGGGGGCAGAACTTGGTGCAACCACATCAGTATTTCCAAGTGATGACATTACATTAGAATTCCTAAAAGCACAAAATAGGGCAGAAGTATGGAAAGAAATAGGCCCAGATAAGGACGCAGTATATGGCCAGAAGATTACCATTAACTTAACAGTCCAGATGATGTAGCTAAAGTAAGTGAAACAACAGGGGTTAAAGTGGATCAAGTAGCAATAGGAAGCTGTACAAATAGTTCCTATATGGATCTTATGAAAGTTGCAGCCATCTTAAAAGGTAAAACAGTGCATCCAGATGTAAGTGTGGTGATTGCCCCAGGATCAAAACAAGTATTAACTATGATTGCAAAAAATGGCGCATTAGCAGACCTTATTGCAGCAGGAGCAAGAATTATAGAATCCGGTTGCGGACCATGTATTGGTATGGGACAAGCACCAGCGTCTAATGCAAACTCAGTTAGAACATTTAACCGTAACTTTAAAGGACGTTGTGGGACGGATTCAGCGAGTGTTTACTTAGTTAGCCCAGAAACAGCAGCAGTTACAGCTTTAACTGGCATACTGACAGACCCAACAACACTAACAGAAACAATTGAAATAGAAATGCCAAAGACTTTTATAACCGATGATAACATGGTCGTAGAACCAGCTAAGAGCTCAAGTGAAGTTGAAGTTGTTCGTGGCCCTAACATTAAACCATTCCCACTTAATACAACATTAAAAGAACTTGAAGGACCGGCACTTATTAAAGTAGAAGATAATATTACAACAGATCATATTATGCCTTCTAATGCTTATTTGTTACCTTACAGATCTAATGTGCCTTATCTTGCAGAGCATTGTTTGGTGCCATGTGATCCAGAATTCCCAGCAAGAGCCAAAGCAAATGGTGGTGGAATCATTATAGCGGGAGATAACTATGGTCAAGGATCTTCACGTGAGCATGCGGCCTTAGCACCACTTCAATTAGGTATTAAAGCAGTTATAACAAAGAGTTTTGCACGTATTCACAAAGCAAACCTAATTAACTCAGGGATTGTCCCATTAGTATTTGAAAATCCTTCAGATTATGATACCATTGATGTAATGGATCAACTGCAAATTGAAAATGCAAAAGATCAAGTAACAAATAGTAAAGAAATAATCGTTTTAAACAAGACAAAGGGTTTAACATACACAACAATTTTAGATGTGTCAGATAGAGAGCGCACAATGTTATTGTATGGTGGTAAGATTAACATGATAAAAGAAACAATAAATAACTAGGAGGAAGTATAGGATGGATAAGCTAAAAATAGCAGGGGATCACTTTGCAAAACTTGTAAAAGAACAAATGGAACGCGTAGAAAAAATGAAGCAATCTGAAGAAGCAATCAATTTTAAAGAGTTAGATAAGATTGTTATAGGATGTTGCGGCGGAGATGGAATTGGCCCAGCCATCACCTATGAAGCAGAGCGTGTACTTCGTGAAGTGCTTAAAGAGGACGTTGAAAAAGGGCGTATTGTCTTTAAGACCATTGAAGGACTTACAATCGAAAATCGTATTGCACAGCTTAAAGCAATTCCAGATGATGTACTAGCAGAATTAAAATCTTGCCACGTTATCTTAAAAGGACCGACAACAACACCAAGTAAAGGTGATGGGCCAAATATTGAAAGTGCTAACGTAGCTATGAGACGTGAACTTGATTTGTTTGCCAATGTGCGTCCTATATCTGTACCAGAACTTGGTATTGACTGGGCATTCTTCCGTGAAAATACAGAAGGTGAATATGTACTAGGAAGCCAAGGAATAGACATCGATGAGGATTTATCATTTGACTTTAGGGTTATAACAACTCAAGGGGTTCGCAGAATAGCAAAAGCGGCATTTGATTATGCGCGTGCAAATGGCAAAAAGCATGTAGCCATTATTACAAAAGCTAACATTCTTAAAAAGACAGACGGTAAGTTTTTAGATATTTGCTATGATGTAGCTAAAGATTATCCAGACATTCAAGCAGATGACTGGTTTGTAGATATTATATCAGCTAACCTAATTAATCCTGAAGTAAGTAAAAATTACCAAGTATTTGTATTGCCGAATCTTTATGGAGATATTATTACAGATGAGGCTGCTCAAATTCAAGGTGGCGTAGGGACAGCAGGTAGTTCAAATATTGGAAATCGTTATTCAATGTTTGAAGCAATCCACGGCAGTGCACCACGTATGGTAGAATCAGGAAGACAAATGTATGCAAACCCAGCAAGTATGATTAAAGCAGCTGAGTTACTACTTCGTCATATTGGTTATCCTGAGCAAGCAGATAGAGTAATCAAAGCATTAGCAATTGCAAATGATCAAGTAAAACTAACAGGCAGAGATACTGGTGCAACAGGTGAAGAGTTTGCAAACTGTGTTATTGAAAATCTATAATATTTTAAACATAAACCCTACTTTTTAGTAGGGTTTATGTTATTATTAGGTAAAGATAGGAGGCTTGATAATGAGAAAAATAGTGATGATATTCGTGATGATGCTTACGATTATATGGACCATACCTAGTATATCTATCAATGAAACTAGCACTATTGATTTAAACCTACCCAAAAAACAAGCCACTGCAATAAGCCAAACGACACCTAAAGCTTTACCTAGCAAGGCTGTATTGCCAGAAGAGACTGCTGGGAACAACACAAATCGCGGATTAGCCATAGAAGATAAGAATAAGATTTATTATTCAGATGGTGTAGCGTTATGGTCTATGAATAAAAATGGAACACTCAAAACTAAAATAATTGATGAGTCTTATGCTATGAATATTCAAGTTTTCGAAGATACAATATATTATATTAACCAAGAGACAGATGGGATCTATTGTGTTAATAAAGATGGTAGTAATAGCCATAGAATAAGTGATGATAAAGCTTACAGTATAAATGTGTACAACCGTAGAATATACTTTATGGATCGATATAATAACTTATATATTACATCTATGTCTTTGACAGGTAAAGATAAACAAGTTATAAAAGCCGTTGTTGCTAACGATATGCTCATTTATAACGATTATATTTATTATATTACAAGAGAAGGTCGTATTGGTAAAATAAGAGTAGATGGGGCAAATAATCAAATCCTTAAAACAGACGTCATACAATTTGATGTATCAAAGACAGGTATTTATTATACTTATGACCCACGTAAGAATGATAAACCTAAAGGATTATATCACTTAGATTTTGATAAAGATGAAGAAACTCAGTTATTAAGTGAGACGCCATATAGCTTTAATGTCCACGAAAAAGCCATCTACTATAATCATCCAATCAAGCTTAGTTTATATCGTATGCTTCTTGATGGAACCAACAAAACGGAAGTAACAGGCGTTAACACAACTCAAATTAATATAGCTGGAGAGTATATATTTTATAAAAATCTAGAGGATGGTAAAAAAATATATAGGGTTAATCTAGATGGTACAAATAGAATGTCATTACAAGGAAAAACCCTTATTACCAATGTAACTGACCTAACAAGAGAAATTAACAACCTAGAGGGAAAGGAAATGATACCAAAGCTACAACGGACCTATAATTATGCCAGAGAGATTATAGCTACAATTATTAAACCCAATATGACAGACTATGATAAGGCCAAGCTTGTCCATGATTATGTTGTTAATCATACAAGATATGACGTGGAAGCAGCAGAGCAGTTTTTAAAAGGAGAAGATTCTGATGCAAATGCTTTTATGGCATATGGTGTATTAATTAATAAAAAAGGCGTATGTCAAGGTTATGCAGAGGCTGTGCAGATTCTTCTTAGTCTGGCTGGGATAGAATCAGATTTAGTCATAGGAGACGCTGTAGATGAGGAGGGAACCCATGTTCCGCACATGTGGAACTTAGTGCTTATAGACAATGAATACTATATGTTGGATGCAACGTGGGATGACCCTGTAGGGCCTAGAGATGTCATTTTGCACGATTTCTTTCTTATAGATAGCGAAACACTAAAAAAGACACACAAATGGGCCTATGATGAGTATCCTCATGCAACTTGAATAAGATAAATGACTGTAATATATCTTCTAGCTTGTACATATAAATACCTTATAACAGATAAGATGTTTGTATACAGTTAGGAGGCTAATATGACGTCACAAAAATTAAATATCCTATGGGCAGTAACATTAGTGGGTTTAATTATAGGGGGTATATATATATATAATTACAATCCTAAGCTATGTGCCTATAGGTATATTCTTGCATATAATAAACATGATTTTGAAAAAGTATTCTCATTTTATAATGAAGATGCCATAGTAAAGAAGTTCACTAAAGAAGAAATCATAGAAGTCTTAAAGGAACAATCTAAGACCAATAATAAAATCAATCCTATGGAATTAACCATGATTAAAGACGAAAAAACTAAAAAGTGGTTTGTAAAGTTCCCTTATAATCTGCATAGTATATATGTGTCTGCACCTACAGGAGCCAAGGTTTACGTCAATCATAAAAAGATTATAGAAGGCCTTGTAGGTAGTGGTGTAGAAGTTAAAGATTTACTGCCAGGCAAACATCAAGTAAGGATTGAATACGACAATTATATGTATCCAGACTTTACAACAGAAATTGATGTTCCAAAGGAAATGAAGGTTGAATCTCCTTATGATACATTGGATATAGCAATCGTTGCCCCAGTAGGAAGCTGGGTTACAGTAGGAGACATAGCAAAGCATAACCGGGATGAAAAAGTGCTGTTTAACAATATGCTAGCAGGACAATATGATATTTCAGTTTTAATGGGTAATAAAGATATAGAAGTATTTTCACAAAAAATACAAATCGATCAACAAAGTCCAACCATACATATAGACAATTTTATGGGTAATGAAAATGTTAAAAAGGATTTACAAAAGTTTTTTAAAAACTTTAATATAGAATATAAAGAAGGAATTATGAAAAAAGACATCATGTTCCTACACAACTTTTTAGCAGAGCCCATAAATGAAGAAATAATTTCGGATTTTAAAATGTGGTATGTGGATCATAAGGATATAAAAGATGCCAAAAGCCTTATGGAAGTACGGGATATTTATCCCCTATCAGGTAGTGAGCTAACGGCATCAGTATTAGAGACAGTTTACTTAACCAATATAGAAAAAGATGGAGAAGGTAAGGAGATAGAACGGCAATACAGAGTCGTTATTGAGTGGAACTATAAGCTACTAAGAAATAATGCCACATGGCAAATCCTTAGGCGGGAAATATTACAAAGTATTGTAGCCTATAAAAATGAAGAAGAAAAGTGGATTAAGTATTAGCGATTTTCTTCCAGAGCCAAAGAGTTTTCTTCCCACTGAGCATATAAATCTTCCAGTTGACTTTCCAAATCTGATCTTTGGAGAACATATTCCTCAGACTTTTTAGGGTCTGTATAGACTTCTTCAAGGAAAAGCTGGGCTTCTATAGCATCAAGGGCTTCCTCTGTATGGTGAATCTCCTTTTCAGTTTTAGCTAATTGATTTTCCAACCTTCTAAAATTGGCCTGAATTTCTTTTGACTTAAGCCACTGTTCTTTGGCATTAGAAATGACCGGTGTTTCTTCTAAGGAGTGTTCAATGACTTCAAGTTTTTTCTCACTATAGTAATCATAGTTACCCAGATAGGTATCCATACCAGTCGTTGACATTTCCAACACTTTTGTAGCTGTTTTATTAATAAAATAACGATCATGAGAGATATATAATACAGTCCCTTCATAATTGACTAGAGCATCTTCAAGTATTTCTTTAGAAAGTATATCCAAATGGTTAGTAGGCTCATCTAAAAGCAAAAAGTTTGCTTTAGAGAGCATGATTTTAGCAAGGGCAACACGACCCTTTTCGCCTCCGCTAAGGGTGGAAATAAGCTTGAATACATCATCGCCAGTAAATAAAAAGGCAGCTAGTACATTTCTTATGCTTCCAGTTTTTGTATCAGGAAAGGCATTTTGAAGTTCTTCAATAATACTAGATGAGCCATTAAGAGTTTGATGTTCCTGGTCATAATAGCCGATTAAAACATTAGAACCTAGTGTAACTTGTCCTAATGAAGGTTCTACTGTCCCCATAAAAATACG